>PIVW01000783.1 GCA_003353825.1 Chloroflexota bacterium | reverse complement strand
AGCGTAATCATCAATGGCGCTGGCGAAAAACTATGGGAAGAGCGATATTATCCCTTTGGCGAAAGCAGGTATACATATCGCAAAGACCAAGGCGGCCGCGAAATCGACTTACAAACGCCGATGCGCTACACCGGCCAGCGCTTTGACGACGCCATTGGTTTGTACTACTATAATGCCAGATACTACGACCCGGTCTTGGCCAGGTTCGCGCAGGCTGATACGATTGTGCCTAATCCTGGGAATCCACAGTCGCTTAACAGGTACTCGTATGTCGGAAATAATCCTATTGTTTACAATGATCCGACGGGACACTGCATAGTAGCATATTCAGGAGATGTGCGGATGAATGAAGGCCCCTATGGAACGAGTGGCTTGTGTCCGAATACAGAGCACTGGATAACCGAAGGTAATGCAGGCATTCAGCAGACACATCAAGACTATGAACAGGCGCCACCTTTAGATGCATTTGGGATAGGAGCTTCTGGCTCTGCAAGTCTCGAAACCCCCCTAGTAAGCCTAAGTGGGACTCTGGCATTTGAGATTGTCATTGATCCTCAAACTGAATTAGCCACACTATTCGTTGCTCCGGGAGGCGGCCTCAGCATTGGAGCAAATGGAAACTTCATAGATTGGGCAATTGAAATGATTGAAAGTGGCAAGCTAAACCCAGTTAATGCTGGAGGTTCTCTTTACCTGCTAGCAATCGATAATGTCGATATCCCGGCCGTAGACTATTCAGGGCGGTCTACCCAACGGACATTGACCGCCAGTTATGGGGTTGGTTTAGTCACGGGAGAAGCGTATACTACAATACCTGAAACCACAATAAGAAATCCTAGAAAGGCCAGAGCGCAAATCTCAGGCATTGCCACAGGCTATGCTCTCACAATGGATATGAACGAGAGTTACAATATACCGATTGCAACACTTAGTATATCCGGACCAAACCAGGTAGAATTTCATAGTCCAAGCATGTATGGCGATGATTTCATTGAGTGGGCTTTGGATCAACTCCCGTGATTCAGGATATACCAATGATACCTCTTATCACATTCCCTACAAAACCTTTTGCCTGTCTGTTTGCTTCGATTTTCTCCATAATCCTCTTTTCCGGATGCTCGTATCAGGGAGGAACATCAGATGACGCCTGGAAAACAGTTAACCATGAAGAATACGGCTTCTCGCTCGACATTCCTCCAAATTGGAAGGCTTTCACTTATGGAGAGTGGGGCGATCGTGGCAAATACGATCGTAATGTCAAATTGAGCCTTGCACGACGAACCGGTAACGTTGGAGCAGAATTACGGTATCAACCAATCGATAACCCATCACAGGAAGATCTGCTGTCGTGGGCAGAATCTGAACTGGATATACTTGACATGGCCTATGCAAAAATGGGATTTCCGGCCGTTCAGAGAATGGATGTACGCAGCGATGTTTTAGAGGGTAAGGAAATCCTAAGACAAACAATCATAGAGCCCGATGGACTCAATCCCGATGGACTCAATACCGAGTGTGTGTACGTCGCACGAGCTGAAGATATGATCATAATCTGCTTTAGCGGGAATTGGATTCTGCCTGAGTATCGAGAGGAATTTGAACAGATATTAAAGACGTTTCGCCCTCTTGATTAGGTCTCAAAGATCGATGTTCTTGCGACTTGCGCAGCCCTTGATGCTTGCGAGCACCCGGATGCGATATGTGCTTGCTGGGGGAGGAGGACTATCCTGCCCTTTCGACC
This sequence comes from Chloroflexota bacterium, assembly GCA_003353825.1. Next base: position 396 of record PIVW01000783.1, on the reverse strand, counting down.
ATCTCAGAAGGAGGTAAAGTCTCCCACTTGATGCCCCATTTGAAGCGAGCCAGTTTCTGACCAATGTCAAGGTCATCGAGACATCTCAGGGTGTACCGTTAGTCGACCAACCATCGCACAGGTTATTGACTCCGATGCCCACGTATTTACGGAGGCCGGTCCAACTCGCGCCTGGACCTGATCGAGATCAACCAGTCATCGACCCCCAGCTATAGCGGCAGCGCTTGCTTAGCGGGCATGCAGCAGGTCGAGTCCGCCCAATCGCTTGAGGGCGGCAGCAAAACCGAAATCAGCCAAGCCGCCGTTGTCAACGAAGAAACGTCCACCGCCGGCGGCTACACCAATGAGGGCGGCAAAATCGAACTCAGCCAAGCCGCCGTTGTCAACGAAGAAACT
>PIVW01000782.1 GCA_003353825.1 Chloroflexota bacterium | reverse complement strand
GCGTGTCTCCTCTATCTTGCGCAAGGCCGAGGATATCGAGCTATTCTACTCCGATGCCGACCTCAGCCTGCTCACCCATGCTGCCGAACTAGCCCTGCTCGATAAAATGCTCAAGCTACCTGAGGTTGTGAATGAAGCGGTGGAGCGCCTTTCACCCCACCATCTCCCTCATTATGCCTTAGATCTGGCCAAAACCTTTACCAAATTCTACGATGCCTGCCGTGTCCTCTCCGACGATCCGGCAGATGAAGAGCTGTCCAAGGCACGCCTGCAGCTCGTACAGGCGACCAAAATCGCCCTTGCTCATATCCTTGACCTTATGGGCATGAGCGCGCCGGAAGTGATGTGAACGGGTAGTCAGCGATCTCCTAATCGGTGCACAGAGGATGACACCATGGAAGCAAACCAAACCGTCAAAGTGTTAGTATCGGATCCTCTCGCAGACTCTGGTATCGAACTGTTGCAAAACGCCGGCGTCATTGTCGATGTTCTTACCAACCTGGCTGCCGAGGAATTGATCTCCATCATCGGCGATTACGACGCCCTTATCATTCGCAGTGGCACACAAGTGACATCTGACGTCATTGCTGCGGCCAACCGCTTGCGCGTGATCGCCCGAGCCGGAGTAGGGGTGGACAATGTCGATATCATGGCGGCTACTCATCGCGGAATCATTGTTGTCAACGCACCCACCGGCAACGTCGCGGCCGCGGCCGAACACGCCATTGCCTTGCTGATGTCGTTGGCACGCAACATATCAGCTGCATCTGATTCTATGCAGCGCGGGGAATGGAATCGTAAAGCATTTATGGGGGTGGAAGTAAGCGACAAAACACTGGGCACACTCGGATTAGGACGGGTCGCGACCAATGTAGTGAGACGAGCGATTGGCCTGGGCATGCAGGTCATCGCTTACGATCCTTATGTTTCTGGCGAATACGCAGCGAATCTGGGCGTCGAAATGGTTGAATTAGAACAGCTCATGGCCCAGAGCGACTTTATCACAGTGCATTTGCCCCTTAACGACCAGACACAACACATGATCAATGCAGACCGCCTTGCTTTGTGTAAACCCGGCGTTCGCATAATTAACACTGCTCGTGGTGGTGTGATAGAAGAAGCAGCATTACTCGAGGCTCTGGATTCAGAGCGGGTCGCAGGTGCAGCTTTGGATGTGTTCTCGCAAGAGCCACTGGCTGCCGGCTCACCGCTGCGCCATCATCCCAGATTGCTTGTAACCCCACACATCGGTGGCTCGACCAGCGAAGCCCAAGATCAAGTCGCCATCGATGTTGCCAGCCAAGTGGTGGATGTTCTGGCAGATAGGCCGGCACGTTACGCTGTCAATGCGCCTCTAATCCCCAGCAGCGATATTGAATTCATCACACCTTTTATCTCCCTGGTGGATGTGCTGGGGCGTTTTTTGATGCAATTTGAACCCTCTCATGTCGAAGGTGTAGAATTGGTCGTACATGGCCCTATCGCCGATTACGACACCAAGATATTGCAAGCGGCTGCCTTACGCGGCCTGTTGGCTGACGTGGTAGAAGAGCGCGTCAATGTCGTCAATGCGGACCTAATCGCCCAACGCCGTGGCATCATCGTATCCGAACGCCGCCAACTACATCACCACGAGAGGTTCGAGAATATGATCACGCTCAAGGTGCTGGCAGATGATCGCGAGCGCAGCGTACGTGGTAGCGTGCTTCATGGCCGGCCCTACGTCGTCGCCATCGAAGATCTGTGGGTGGATTTTCTGGCAGAGGGCAACTTTCTGCTCTCTTGGCATTTTGACCGGCCCGGTGTTATCGGCGCGATCGGCACACTGCTCGGTGAAAACGATATCAACATCGCATTCATGCACGTGGGGCGACGCAGCCCGCGCGGCAAGGCTATCATGGTGATTAACACCGACGAACCGGTACCCGAAAAGATACTGCCGGCGATTAACGACATCATTGCTACGCATAAAGCCAGAACCATTTTGCTATAAGGCAATATCGCAACACAGAATCAAAGATGGGTCTCTGGGATTTCGCGTGATACGGATTTCTCCCACACTATATCTAGGCGCTTGACACAACCAGCCACTAGGTGTGGGGGAATCATCAACGGAAATTCGTGATCGTCACGCGAAG
>PIVW01001594.1 GCA_003353825.1 Chloroflexota bacterium | reverse complement strand
CAGCCGCCATAGATGAATTGCAAAAACCGCCGGCATTATTAACTGCCGATGGGAGCATTTTTTGAACTTTGCAAGCTTAGCCTTCAGACCAGCAATTACAGAACTGTGTTCTTTGATCGCAGGCCATGGCGGGCACCGCTTGCCGAGCTTTAATCGTTCGAAATCGCAGCCTGAACTTCCTTCTTGAGCCTTTCCACCTGGCCGATCAGAGCGCTGCTCTTAAGCTTTTCAGAAGAAAGCTCCTCAACCTTCGCAGCGATATCGGCAGCAGCCGAGCTTAGTTCGACACTCTTCTCATCAAGCTCCCTGGTCTTGCTGTCCAGATCAGCATTTAGCTGTTTGGCCTTCTCAGCGGTTTTGCTTGCCCCCAACTTGCTTTCCTCAAGCGCAGCCTGGAGGCTGGCAATCTTTTTGTTCAGGTTGGCCGCGCCCTTTTTCGCCTCGTCCAGCATGACGGTTTCCGATGCCAGATCCGCAGTAACACTCTTCAGCTTCTCGTCCAAGCTTTCCACTCTGGTTT
>PIVW01000233.1 GCA_003353825.1 Chloroflexota bacterium | reverse complement strand
GCTGAACTTCATCGCCATCCTCTTTATCAGTTGGATCGTCACGGGTCCGATGAAAGAGGCTTCGGCCCTGGATATACCTCAGACTGCCAAAGTGTTGGAGACCGCCCGTCTGGCTAAAATCCTACCCCCCTCTCGACTCTCGGCCGGCATCCTCGTCGCCCTTATCTCCGCCGCTGTGATCTGGTGGTTGCTATGGAAGACGACGGTCGGATACGAAGTCAGAGGTGTTGGACTCAATAGATTTGCTGCTGAGTACGCCGGTATCAAACCCAATCGCACCATGTTTACCTCGATGGTCATTAGTGGTGGACTGGCCGGTCTGGGCGGCGCCGTGATTATCAGTGGCTTATTCCTTAGATATCAGCATGGCTTCGAGCCAGGATATGGTTTTACCGCCATCGCCGTGGCATTGGTAGGGGGTAATAGCCCACCTGGCGTGGTGGCCGCTGCATTCCTCTTTGCGGTCCTCAATCAGGGCGCAAGGGGCATGCAAAACGTGGCCGGCGTGCCACAAGATACAGTGCTCATCATTCAAGCCCTGGTGATCTTCTTCGTCGCTGCTCCCCAAATCGTACGTGCAGTACCCGAGTGGCTGGAAAAGAGACGTACAAAGGCACAGGCCGCCGCCGAGGGTGCGCAACTGGAAGGAGGAAAAGCATAGTGGATACTTTCCTATCGATTTTCAGCGTGGCTTTATTTGCCGCGACCCTACGTGCCGCAACACCTCTGATCCTGGCGGCCTTGGGTGGTATCTTCTCCGAACGCGCAGGCATCGTCAATATCGCCCTGGAAGGGATCATGCTGGTCGGCGCCTTTTTCGCCGTGGTAGTCAGTTTCTACGCTGCCAAGGCAGGCATGCCTCCCGCACTCAGCGCCTGGTTAGGTGTGCTGGCTGCCATCATCGCCGGATTCTTGATCTCGATGATCCACGCCGTGGTCTCCATTCGCTACCGAGCGGATCAGATCGTCAGCGGCGTTGCCATCAACATCCTCGCCCTGGGTCTGACCGGATTCCTTCTACAGCTCATCTTCAATACTTCCGGCAACTCCCCTTCCGTTCCCAACTTAGGCAGCGCCAATATTCCCATCCTGTCGAGCATTCCCATTCTGGGTGATATCTTCTTCAATCAGCCGCCCTTTGTGTGGATAGCTTTGATTGCGGTGCCTGTCTCGGCGTTCGTGCTCTTTCGCACACCCTTGGGTTTACGATTGCGCTCCGTTGGCGAGCACCCGCACGCGGCCGATACGGTTGGCATCGATGTATTCAAGTTACGCTATTTGGGCGTTGCCCTGAGTGGCGTGCTGGCCGGTGTGGCCGGCGCCTACCTTTCCATAGGCCAACTCAACATTTTCACCGAAAACATGACTGCCGGACGAGGTTTCATCGCTTTGGCCGCCGTCATCTTCGGCAAGTGGAATCCCTGGGGCGCGTTTGGCGCTTGCCTGCTCTTCGGCTTTGCCGATGCTATCCAGATCTCGTTGCAGAACGCTGGCGTCAATATCCCCAGTGAGTTCCTGCTCATGTTACCCTACTTGCTGACGTTGATCGCGCTGGCAGGGTTCATTGGCAAATCGAATCCGCCGGCCGCTGTTGGAGTGCCCTATGAAAAATAAACGAACGACCGGCAGTTCCATGGCTCAGGGAGGCGAATAATATGGCAGTCAATCGCATCATCGTCATTGTGCTCGACAGTGTCGGCATTGGCGAAGCCCCTGACGCCGCAGCCTTCGGTGACGTGGGAACGCATACGCTGGGCAACATGGCCCGAGTCGTCGGCGGCTTACAAGTTCCCCACATGGAAGGGATGGGCTTAGCGAACATCGCCATCCTGCAGGGTGTTGTGCCCCAACTTAGGCCCACCGCCTGCTACGGCAAGATAGCCGAAACTTCATCCGGTAAGGACACATCGACGGGCCATTGGGAACTGATGGGCATTCGTCTCGATACCGCTTTTCCGGTCTACCCCAAGGGCTTCCCCCCCGAGGTCATGGACCGTTTTGAAGCTGAGATCGGACGGGGTTGGCTGGCAAATTATCCAGCCTCCGGCACAGTCATCATCGATGAATTGGGCGCAGAGCACATGCGCACCGGCAAGCCCATCGTCTATACCTCGGGCGATAGCGTTTTTCAGATCGCCGCCCATGAAGCCATCATCCCGGTTGACGAACTCTACAGGATATGCCGCATTGCTCGTGAGATCTTGCGGGGCGAGCACGAGGTCAGCCGCGTGATCGCTCGACCTTTTGTCGGTAGCCCGGGCAGTTTCGAGCGCACCGCCAACCGCCATGATTTCTCGGTCCTACCGCCCCAACCCACCGTGCTGGATGCACTGAAAGATGCCGGTCTCATGGTCTATGCAGTCGGTAAAATCGAGGACATCTTCGCCGGGCAAGGTATCACGGACGCTATCCACACCAAGAGCAATATGGATGGTGTGGATAAAACCAAGCAGGCCATTCGTGAGCGCCGAGAACGAGGGCTGATCTTCACCAATCTGGTAGATTTCGATGCCAAATTCGGGCATCGCAATAATCCACAGGGTTACGCCGACAGCCTTGCCGAATTCGACCGGCGGCTGCCCGAGATTTTAGGGGAGTTGGCCGAGAATGATGTGCTGATTCTAACAGCCGATCATGGTAACGACCCCACCACGCCGGGCACCGACCACTCGCGTGAGTACGTTCCCATTCTGATTTGTGGTGATCTCGTGCGCTCGGGTGTCAATATCGGCGTGCGAGATACGTTTGCCGATCTGGCAGCCACCATCGCCGCAATGCTGGAGGTGCAAGCACCGCCGCATGGCACCAGCTTCAAATCGTTGATCTTGAGGGAGTACCAACAATGAGTGAAACCACCGAGAGAATCTCCAAAGCACGAGAATACATTCAGACTCGAATGAAAATCGAGCCGCAGATCGCCATTGTTCTGGGCTCGGGCCTGGGTGGATTAATCGACGACGTACAGATCGATGCGGTATTTCCTTACAGTGAGATCCCCGACTTCCCTCTCTCGACCGTGGAAGGCCATGCCGGGCAACTTGCCTTGGGCGCCCTGGCAGACAAAGCGGTGGTGGTTATGCAAGGGCGCTTTCATTATTACGAAGGCTATCCGATGTCATCGGTCATTTTCCCGGTGCGGGTAATGCGGGCGTTGGGGGCCGGTACCCTGGTCGTTACCAATGCTGCCGGCGGGCTCAACCCCAGCTTCGATCCCGGCGATGTCATGCTCATCACCGACCACATCAACACCATGGGCACCAACCCCCTGATCGGGTCGAACGACACCGCTATCGGCCCCCGCTTTCCTGACCTGACGCGAGCCTACGAGCCTGACTTACGAGGCAGTGTGCAGAGCGTGGCCGAGCGAGAAGAGATACCGCTGCAGCAAGGTGTTTACGTAGCCTGGTCCGGCCCGAGTTACGAAACTCGGGCTGAACGCCGTTATTTGCGGCTGATCGGCGGCGACGCTGTGGGCATGTCCACGGTCCCTGAAGTCATTGCCGCCAATCACGCCGGTATGAAGGTGATCGGGCTCTCGGCCATCACCAACAAGGCCACGGGTGACCCTGACCAACAACCGGACAGTCATGAGGAAGTTGTGGCCATGGCCAAAGTGGCCGGAGAAAAACTGGTACGCTTGGTCCGCAACGCCATTCGTGAGATGTAATCAACCTGGAGGACAAAGGTAAATATGGCAGTTATTACGATTTCCCGAGAAAGTGGTGCCCGTGGCAGTGAGATCGGGCGTCTCTTAGCCAAAAGCCTGGGATACAGGTATGTTGGACGCGAAGCGATCCATGAAATATGCACGGAATATGGTGTGAGACAGGATGAATTCGAATACCTGTATGAACATGCACCAGGACTCTTCGAACGCTATGACCATCGCAACCGCGAGATCGTGCAGATGATCACGCACATTCTTCAAAGCCTGGCTCGGCGCGACAGTATGGTCATCGTCAGTCGTGACGGCTTCGATGCCCTGCATGATGTCGCAGATGTACTGCACGTGCGTATCACCGCCAGGCCTGAGTTGCGTGCAAAACGTATCCAACACGATCATGACCTTAAGCCGAAAGAAGCTGAGGCCATGCTAGACCGACTCGACAAGGAACGAAGCAAGTATGTCAGCGCTTTTCATGGCCTGGATTGGGCAGACGCCGCATTGTATGACCTGTGTGTGAACACCGGAAAAATAGACACCGAGCATGCAAGAGACCTGATTCTGCAGGCGCTTGCATATCTCAAACAAGATGCTGATCCCGAACGTGCTCGTGCGTCCGACCTCGAGGCTGATCTCATCCTGGAACGAGCCATCGACGAAGCGTTCAACTTCATCGATACGATCTCAAAGGATGCCCAAAGCCATACGTAGATTGACATTCTACGGCTCAGCATAGCAGATACCATCAATATGTGTCATCGCGAGGGGCAACTGCTGGCCGTCCCTCGCAGTGACATGAGTAGAGACACCTGTCTAGTAACAACTCTGGCTAAAACGGAACCCAGGTACCAGCGCCTTGCGCCTGTGCAGTTTGGTAGAGATAGGCGGCGGCGGCCAGGTCCTGGACGGGTAAGCCCAGCGATTTGAACAAAGTGATCTCTGCATCCATGGCTCGACCATCACGTTGCCCCACGAGCACTTCACCGATCTCGGCCTGGATGTGATCGGGGCCGATTATACCTTCGCCCTCGGGGATGAGAAAGTCTCCGGCTTCTTGCTGTGTCGATGCACGATAGTCGACAAAAAGCCGTGATGCAGCAACGGTGGCGCTATCGATCTCGCGGGTTGTGGGGCGGTAGGCGCCGACAGCATTGATATGTGTGCCGAATGAGATCCAATCCCGCTTCAGGATCGGCTGGCTCGATGTCGTTGCCGTGACGATGATGCCGGCCCCCTGCACAGCTTGCTCGACAGAACCAAGCGCTCGAATGGGGAAAGGGTATGCGCCCTGTTGTTCGGCGACAAACTTCTGGGCGGATTCGAGAGATCGGCCGGCAACACGCACTTCCTGCAAGGGACGTACACAGGAGATCGCCTCTAGATGCGAACGCGCTTGCACACCGGTTCCAATGATCGCCAACACGCCTGCGTTTTTTCGGGCCAGAAGATCGGTGGCCAGCGCCGAAACCGCCGCTGTACGTATCGCCGTGATCGCTGAAGCATTCATAACCGCCAGCGCTTCACCTGTCTCACCACTGAAGAGCATTACAGCACCTTGGTGGGCCTCTTTGCCAAGGGCGGCATTACCATGAAAAATACAGATCGTCTTAAGCCCGTAGATCGCAGGCTGCATCTTGTCGTCCACAAAAGAGGGCATCAGTAACATCGGGCCTTTGGCGTCTGGCGGCTGCACTATTGAGCGCATGGGTTGATGGACCTGGCCATTGGTCAGGGCAATCAGAGCTTTGGACATCGCAGCAATACAGGCGTCCATTGTCAATAGCTGGACGACTTCATCGTGGTTCAAGATCAGTAAAGTCATGGTTTAGTGAGATGAGTAGTACGTGCCGGCTACATCCCCTCCTGGACGCGAGAGAAAGCGATGTCGAATATCTCCAATGCTTTGTCGATATCAGTTTCGGTGGCAATGAGCGGTGGGGCAATGCGCACCGAATTGCCATAGAGTCCACCCTTGCCAATGAGTAGGCCCAAGGTTCTGCATTCCTCGAAAAGCTGGTTGATAGCCTCAGTCTCCGGTTCTTTACTCTCTCGATCTTTGACCATCTCGATACCCTGGATCAGCCCCATGCCACGAACATCGCCGATCACCGGATATTTCTCTTGTAATCTCTCCAGACCTGAACGCAGGCGATTTCCCACCTTGGCAACATAAGCAGGATCGGCTTCTTTTTCCATCACGTCGATAGTCGCCAAAGAAGCTGCCAGCGAGACGGGATTGCCGCCAAATGTGCTGATAGTCAAGCCTTGCCCACTCATGGCCTCAGCGATCTCTGAGGTGGTGATGGTATTACCTAAAGGGAAACCATTGGCAATGCCCTTGGCCATGGTCATGATATCAGGCTCGACTTCCCAATGTTCGATACCAAACCATTTGTCACCTGTACGGCCAAAGCCGGTTTGTACCTCGTCGGCTATAAAAAGGCCACCATAATTGCGGATGATCTCGGTTACGATTTTGAAATACTCAGGTGGTGGTGTGATAAATCCGCCCACGCCCTGAATCGGTTCGGCCAAAAAGGCTGCGATTCGGCCTGAAGTCGTGGTCTTGATCACGTCCTCGACATCCTGGGCGCAGGCGACGTCACAGCCTGGGTAAGACATCTTCAAGGGACAGCGATAGCAGTAGGGATTGAGTGCATGCTTGATGCCGATAATCTGTGTACCACCGATACGCCAACTGGCGTGGCCAGTTAAGCTCATACCCATGGCTGAACGGCCGCTGTAACCATGGCGTAGGGCAATCACCTCTTGGTAGCCGGTGTATGCTCGTGCCAACACAACGGCCGTCTCATCGGCATCGGTACCAGATGTGGTGAAATAGGAGACTTGTAGATCGCCGGGTGTGATCTCGGCCAGCTTTTCGGCCAGATTTACATGATGTTCATGCGGATAGAGGGTTGAGCTGTGGATGAGTTTGGCCGTCTGTTCTTGAGCAGCCTGGGTAACTTCGGGACGATTGTGTCCCACACTGGTTGTGAGGATGCCGCCGAAGAAGTCCAGGTATTGGTTGCCCTCCACATCCCACACGTGCACGCCCTCACCATGGTCGAGTGGCAGGGGATCGGTGTAGTAGAGAATGTGGTTGGGCCAGAGGTAGCGTTGTTGTTTATCAAGGATGGTTTGAGTTCGGGACATGGTGGTCGCTCTTGGAGAGTTTGGAGATTGAGTAGGGCTTTTCCAGCAGATACATCCAAGAGGGCAGATCGCTATAGAAGAAAAGGGCTGTCAAAAAGGCTCTGCATCAGAAATGCCTTGCATCTGCCGATTATGTCAACCCTACCTTTCGCAATCGCTCAACCTGAGGAACGCCTTGTTCATCCCATCCCCGTAAGTCGTAGTAAATGGGAAGCATGAGGTCGAGATCGGGCAGAACGCCCTCGGCAAAGCCGCTGGGGCGGGGTTCGGTGAGGAGGCGTGCAGGCAGGGTGTCGTCGGCCGCGGTCATACCAAGTTTGAGATTGATCAATCGTTTGAGTTGGAAGAGCCTGTCGCCCATCATCATGACATCTGTGGATGTCCACTCCCAGCCAAGGGCGGCATTGACGATCTGGCTGAGCCGCTCGGGCCCGACTTTTCCCTTGATGATGAATTTGCATAGCCCCAGCGGATTGTAGACGCTGTTGTAAGTCTGCCAATCGTAGGCCATCTGCGCCTGTACCCGGTCCGACTCGTGATGCTGGAGCTGGTCGGGGTAGCCGAGGTCGGGTAGAGTGACCCCGTATCCGTTCCAGTAGGATAACGATTCGAGATGACAGCCACCACGTGCAGCGGTAGCGTAATTCACCGCCATGCTGACGAATGCCCGGGGATCATGGTAAGCGACTTCCAGGCCTTTGACATGGATAGCGAAATTCTCGGCGCCGCCACCTAGCTTGTCTGCAGCGGCACGGGTACCCTCGGCAAGTACATCGCCGATATCCTCACGAAAGACGATTTTCTCGATCAATGTCAGAATCGAGTCCGGATCTTCGAACTTCAACTCCGTCCCACCCGTGTCGCCAGGGTCGATCAACCCTTTTTCGAAGGCTTCTAAGGCAAAGGCAATGGTAGAGGATGTAGAAATAGTATCAAGGCCGTAGCGATTGCACAGCGAATTTGCCAGAGCCACACTCTCGCGGTTGGCATTGCCTGCCATGCCACCAAATCCGGCGATGGTTTCATATTCGACACCTTCGCCTTTGGGTGTGGCATAAGGCCCATTACTGATCTCGATTTCCTTGCCGCAGCCGATGGGACAGGCATGGCAGTATGAGTTTCGCACAAGATATTTTTCGTAGATGATGTGGCCCCCTATCTCTTCGGCCTGATCCCAGCTACCCAGGCGCCAGTTTTTAATGGGCATGTCGCCGTACCACTCGGTGCTGACAACGCCACCGGCTGTGCCAAACTCGCTCATGGCCGTGGAGTTACCCTTGATGTAAGCGTTATGCTCTTTCACCTCCCCGAGAAATCCTTTTCTATCGGGATAAGTGGGCCGTCGCTTCCCACGAACGACGATCGCTTTCAGGTTTTTGCTGCCAAGCAACGCCCCCATTCCCCCTCTGGCAGCCGCGCGCACGTAGTAGCTTGGCCCTGCCATAATACCGGCGAATTTCACCAGATTTTCACCTGCCTGACCGATCCCCGCCACTCGCGCTTTTTTCTCGGTCTCTTCGAGCAGGGTATCGGCTGTCTCGAAATAATCTTTGCCCCAGAGATGGGAAGCGTCTCGAAATTCGATGCTGTTATCGATACCGTTGATCCACAGATAGAGTGGTTTCTGGGCGCGCCCGCTGATCATCATACCGTCGTAACCGGCGAATCGCAATTCTGCGCCCCAGTAGCTGCCGAGATTGGCCTCGTTCCATATTCCGGTCAGGGGTGCTTTGCCACACCAGGAGCTACGACAAGCGGTCGGGGCAAAGGTGCCGGCCAGCACGCCGTTGAACACCAGCAGGGGCGAGTCCGGATGCAGTGGGTGCAGAGTAGGGTCCATTTCATCATGATAGAGTTTGGCCGCAAAACCAGATCCAAGCAGCCAAGTCTTTACATCCTCCTCTGTAATAATCTCTTCCTGCCAGGTTTGGCGAGTTAAATCGAT
>PIVW01001593.1 GCA_003353825.1 Chloroflexota bacterium | reverse complement strand
TGAAGGATGTACAGGTGCCCCTCAGCATCGACCTCGATACCCATCACGCTGGTAAGGTTTAGCACATCGTCTTGTTTCAGTTTACCCGTGGCGTCGTAAACATCGATTGACCGGTACAAGCCATAGCGGGACAGGATCATGTCCTGTTCTATATATCGCTTCTGCTTGCCGGCGTAGTAGATATTGCCTTCTGCGTCCACGTTCATCCCAACATAGATATCCCACCAGCAGGTCAATTGCTTGTTGAGATGTGCGTTCTTGTAGGCCCTGCCTGTGATGGCGATATCGTCCACCAGGATTTCGTTCGTGCCCGTGGATTCGAAAGGAACGGGCTCGCCATCGCGGTCGAAGCGCAGGATGCTGATGCCATCGTCATGAAGCTTCCAGCGGTAGATCCGGCCGTCCTTTCCAAATACGGAATCGATAAACAGGTGCTCCTCGGGATAGCGGAAGCCCCGTTCGAGATTGATGGCGCCCCAGGGGGAGATAAGCCCGCTCTCTTCAATGTCAATGAAGTAGGG
>PIVW01001592.1 GCA_003353825.1 Chloroflexota bacterium | reverse complement strand
TTTTCCCCCCAGGCCCAGGATACAGAGCCCGCGATCTGGATACCCGTGTGAAGCCGCCGTAGATAAGGGCTGACTTAAAGATCGGCCTGGTATCCAAGACTCTCGATCTCTTCGACCGACAGCGCAGAATCATAGATTTGCACGTCATCGATTTTGCCCAGGAATGGCTGCAGAGAACCACCGCCGATGATCAGCCTGTGATGAGTGGCTGATGGAGCGAAGTCATAGGTCTTACGCATGAGTTGTGTACCGTTGATATGAATCGCCGCCTCAGTTTCATCACGTGTGAGCGCGATATGTGTCCACTCGTTTGGGGGAATGACCGAGTTGGAATGTAGAACCAGGCTCTGTGATCCATCTCCGAATGAAAAGGTCGGATTGCGTCCGGCGAACAGTTTAAAATCATAGTCCTTATCGTTGTCGCCCCCGGCCTTACGCAGGATGGATCGGGAGCCGGAGCTGGCCTGGGCATAGATCCACATGGAAATGGTAAACAGATCCGCGGCTAGGGCAGGGTCATT
>PIVW01000232.1 GCA_003353825.1 Chloroflexota bacterium | reverse complement strand
GTCATTCGTGCTAGGGTTCCACCCCATCAACGTCTCGAACTGCCCCTGCGTTACCTCGGTGGACATCATCTCAAACGTTCTTGTCAGGGACACGTAGTGCAAGGTCTCATTGGTGATGCGCCCAAGCTCCGATGAGCAGCTCCCGGTATATCCGGTCGGACCGGGACAACCGTCCGGGCTGCCCATCCAGAAGCTCCCGGCCGGGATCTGTGCCCACTCGCCGATCACCACGCCACCACCCTCCCCCGCATCAGGTTTCACACCGCTGTCGGGCCCGGCGTCCGCATCAGCGTCCGCATCCGCATCGCTGTCCGCATCCCCGTCGCCGTCCGCATCCGCATCGGCGTCCCCGCCAATGTCGTTATCGTCGTCATCATCGCAACCGACTAACGCGAGCATGGTCACGCAGGCGGTCAGTAGAGAGATTAAAAGCCACGTTGTCATTTTCGTCACAGTGTCCTCCATGTTGTCGATATGCCGTTACTCATTTTGAAACTCATAACGTGCCCCTTTTCCAATGATGTCGATCTGTGAATCCGGACTGTATCACTAAGTGACACTGGTGAATATAGGCATTTGAACGGCGCTACGGTCCCTACTAGGCTTCGCGGATGGACCCCGACGAAACGATTCAAGCCTACATAAAGCAGACCCATCGCCGCGTTGTCGCCGTCCTGGTGGCCGTTATCGCGGGACTGGGCGTATCTGCCTTTCTGAGTACCGGGATCGGAACAGGCGTCCCGTATACGAGCTGGGGTCTACCCTTCATATTCAGTGCAGGACCGTTCTTCGCATGGTTTTTGCGGGATGTGCGGGTGAGGGGGTCGGTTACGTGGTTTGGTGTTAGGCGGGCGGTTAGGGACAAACGGACATAGCCCTCCCTCAATTCTAGTCATCCATTCCCGTTGCACCACCCCCTCACCAGTGATAAGAAAAAGCCTCTCAAAAAGGAGGCACCAGTGAACCGTCTATTAACGTGGATACTGTTTACCCTGTTCTGCCTGGTCGTACTGGCCGGGTGTACCAAGAATGATGATACCTCTCCTCAGGCCGATTCAGGCACCCCTCAGACAGATGCAGGCCCGGACGCCAGCGCCGACGCCGCACCCGACGACGTTGTAGACGCCGGTAAGCCCGCTCCAGTGGGGGAAGATACCCTTGAGGTCAAGGACTGCACAGACCTGGCCGCCGGGGCCAGAATGGCCGGTACCTGGGGCATGCTCATCAACGGGGTGATGTTTCAAACCGGAATTGCCATCATCAATGACCATCGTATAGCCGTCCGCAGTTTCTATCTGGTTGAGATGGCCAGTGACGGAGCTGGTAACTACACGGCGCAGGAGACGCTCTGCGGGATGAAATTCATGCCCGAATACCATCCTGAGGTCCAGTGGAGCGTAGGCGAGGACTACATAGCAAATGCGCCCGTACTGGACCGCAAAGTATCGTCAATGCCTGATTCACCGGGGGACGCCTGGGTGTCGGATACAGTGTGGGACGTGCGTGGTGCAAACCTGGCGGACGCCGCCACTGACATACTTCCCGACAGAGGGACCTATGATGTGGTTTCCTGTGACGAGGCCGATGCCGGGGCGCCGTGTGATCAGGATCTGGATGGTGAGGTGGGGGTGACCGTTCAGTGGGAAGGGCCCTTGAAGTGTTCAGCCTATGTGAGCCAGCGGTGGAGCACAAAGTTGAGTGGAAGCATTATTGACTGCAACACCATCGAAGGCGACATCCTTGACTCGTATTTCGAGCAGACCACCCTGGATGCGGCTTACATAAACTGTAGGTTGGGAAATCATCGGACGATTGATATTTTCGATTCCTGTCCGGATAACTTCTACTTCAAGATGATCCGCCTCGGGGCCGGTTCCACCTGCGCGGACCTGTTGGTACAGACGAGCTGTTATGACAACGAAGCCACTTGTGCCGGTGACGCTACATATCCCCTTAACCCAAAAGCCGATGCCATTGAGCAGTGTGATGCAGGGCTGTGAAGGAGAGGCGGGCATAGTCAATTGGGCGGGCGTATCCCCTGCGGTTGCTGTTCATTCCCCCGGTTGATACCATCGGATAACTCAAAAAAAGGAGATTGTTTATGAAGTGCAAGAATTTATTTCGCGCGGCGATCCTGCTCTTAATCTGTCTGGTATTTCTGACGGTCGGCTGTTCCGCCGTCAAGGTCAGCTATCTACGTTCCGACCCCAATAATCGGGGCTACTGGATAGCTGTTGAAAATGACACACCTCACGGAAGTACCGTAGTAGGCGGCGCTTCCGTTTCACTTTGGTATTGCGAGAACACTCAGGAAGAACAAGTCGAGGCTGCAACTCAGCAACAACACCCGCAGTGTATTCAAACAAAGTTGATCCGATGTGACGATGATTGTGGATTTGGCGCTGACAAAACCGAGGTGAACTTATCCACGTTGACGGGTAAATCCAAGTAGGAAGCAACAAATGAAGTTTAACTCTTACAGTCATAGGCACGGGGAAGAACTTTGCCAGATTCTACACCCCAAGATTCACAAAGAAGTAAAAAGTATTCTGACCAACCTTGATCCGTTCCCGCACGGAAAGGCAAAGAAACAAACGGCGAAAGATTACGTCACGAGCGCGTTTCTCCAAAAAGGGTGGGAAAAAGAGGGCAAAGCAGAATTTAGCGGCGGTAAGCAAGACTATATCGATCTCTGCAAATGGAAAGTTGCGATCGAAATGGAGTGGTCACGTTTTGAAATGTTCTTTCGCGATTTTTTCCGCTTCATGCTGCTGTACGAACGCAGGCAAATAGATGTCGGGATCATTCTTACTTACGATGAAATGGCCTATCAGAGGTGGGAGGGAAAAGCTCTTGCTTATAAGTCAGCGAGGGCAAGCCTCGACAAAGTGACCGACTTTCTTCAAGGCGACTATTCGACAGTGGTACAGGTTCCGATTTGGTGCATTGGCATTGAATAGGGACTATTAATAAGCCCTCGCCAAAAGGGGCAGTTGACTCCCCCACCGACCCCCGCCTAATTTCGCTCTTGCCCTTAGCCATCGCTCGCTTTAAGTCGTCTAAGTTCTTCTTTCAAGATCATAAGTTGATCTTCCTTCTCACCTGTTGTCCGCTCGCCCGGCGTATCAACCCAAGGGCAGCATCGCCAAGAACCTGGGCAACCCTTACCTGAAATATAAGTATATTGGGTTCGTTTTAGACACGATCCCCATGAATCGCCAGCAGAATCCTCGTCCATGCAGGCGTACTTGGGCCACTCAGTTACCAATTCAACTGCACCCGGTTTGTGAGCTGGATCGCCGCAGTGTGTCGAAGGCTCGTCGGCCTCGCTTGGCGCCGAATGCTCTTTCTGGTCGAGTCGATCCAACACTTTTTGGCAGACCTCATCCGTCCTTTTTCCGTACATAACTAGATTCGCCATCGAGCAGGTGGCGGACTCCCAAAAATTCAAGCTCGCGTTGGCTTTCGCGCACCGGCGGTCCAGCTTTTCACAAGGGCTTAACCAGGGTTGCCAGTTGTACAGCCAGACGCCCATGCCCAGGGCCAAAGCTGCATAGATCACGTACTGAAATAGTTTCATATGCCTTTCCTCCTCCCTTGGAGAATCTGACCTGGCGACTGAACCCTATAGTTCGGTTGAGTATCAGCGTACTTTGCCCATCACTCAAATGCAAACCTATAGGTAGGACTTATTTATCTTAGCTTCCTCGTACAATCGGCCCAGATGGAGCCGTTAAATTACAGCGATGTTCTTTTCGACTTAGGCCGCCGGATTGCCGAACTGAGGGTTGCTCGGGGAATGACGCAGGCCCAGTTGGCTGAACGAGCAGAAGTGACCAATAAATATATTCAACGTGTGGAAGCGGGCCAGGAGAACCTGACAGTGAAATCGCTTGCGCGGTTTGCGGATTTACTGAGTTTGAACATTGCCGGGCTCTTCGAGCCACCTACCAGCCGTGAAAAGAAGGTGGGACGACCACGCCAAAAGGATTGACCTCACTCACCCGGTTTTGCCCGAACACTTTCTGTAAAATATAGACGCGCACGGCCCCCTGGGCGGTACGCTGAATGTGCACTTCGGCCCGCGAGAAAACGGTAATTTTGCGGTATGCCCTGCATACAATTCTGTAAAGCCGCTTATAGGGTTGTAAGGCGACAATTCCCACTGATGGCGCGGGTTATCCGCCCAGAGGCTAGTCGGACTTTCTGTAGCCCCAGTGTTGCCATCATTTTTTCGACTATTTTTCAGCCGTTGCCACCCAAGTTTCTGTACGATTTTTCGTGGCTGAAATGATAGGCGTTCGGACTCGCCAGTCCAACACTCCTTGTCGCGTCGGCTTGTCCATGCGAGTGGGCCGGATCGCGGCGGTCCATATGGTGTTGGTAACGTCAGGTAATCATGCTATTCGCCGAGGCCACAGGAGGCGCTGTGAGCCGCGTCACCACTGGCCCGAAGCGTGGGCAAGGCAACGGGGGAAAGGGCCGCTGAGCGGCCCTGGGGGGGCACCTGGGGTGAAATGGGGTGTGCGTGGTTGGCACCGCGTGAAGTGTTTTACGATAGGCCATACGATTGTGGGTTGTCGCCGCTTTGTACTGGCCCGTTTGTATACACATTGCGCGCTCGCCTTTTTTTTCCTCGTCCATGTGCCCTTGCTTACTTTCTGTACCAACGCCAACACCTATGGCAGGTTCTCGCAGGCCTCATATTCG
Source organism: Chloroflexota bacterium (assembly GCA_003353825.1). The sequence goes on along the minus strand of PIVW01000232.1, from coordinate 4,063 downwards.
TATTGCCGTTCAAGCCTTCTTCGCCGTGCGTTTTCCTCCCACGTCACAATCCCTGGTGGTTTCTCGATGGGCACGCCCGCCCGTAATTCGCTTCCGGCTCTTGTCGGCCCTGGGGTTAGTGCTCGTCTCAACGACGCTTCCAGGGCGGGTAGCGCGTCCTCCACGGCCTGGCCGATGTCGAGTGGATGCTGGATGCGTTTCAATTCCTCGTACAGTGCGTCCGCCAATACTTGGGTGATTTGTTCAACCTCCCCGGAGTTTCTGTACCGCTCCTGCCTGACCACAAGCACGTCCGTAATATCCCGCTCGCGCCACGGCTCTCGGCCGCTTTTGAGGGGTCGAGGGAGATCAAACTTGGCCCGCCTCTTTTTTAACCGGTCGCGGCTTGGTGTGCGGTGCGCAAATCCAAATCGTTTTGCCTCCAACACCAGTTCGGCCTCGATGGTGCCCGGAACCGCGTAGCGCACGTCGGCCAGGGCCATGCCCATCCAGTGTTTGCGGGCCTTGCTTAGATCACAAGCCTCGCCGGGTAAGCTTTTTTCTGTACTCCTGAACTCGATCCTGAGGCCAACACCTGGTGCCCAACGCTCCATGTGCGCGGGTACGCTCGCCGTTTCATCCTCCTGCACTTCCCGTCGGTACGCTATCTGGCCGGGCTTGTCATAAATCACCACCTGATTATCGCTCCCGAAATATATCCCAGGGGTCACGTCAGGCTCGTTGGTAACGGCCCGCACCGCTTTAAATGGACCACGGCCTGGGGCCAGTCCATCAATGCGCTGAAAAGGTACGAGCGCATTCGGGGGCGCCTCGATGTCCATGGCAATGTGGTAGTCATCGCGGGTCACAGTTTCTGTACGCACCCACGGGGTGAAGAGATGCTGAACCAAGGGCTCAATAAAGCCCAGTTGGCACCCAGCCCCGGTGATTTCGATCATGATGTCTTGCTTGAGGGCTGTCTTGGCATCGCACTCGGGACACCCATCACGATTGGCCAAATTAGTGCACGCGGGGCATTTTCGATACTCATCGGCGGAGTAATCGCAATGACCACAGCGGGGCGGTACCCGTTCGTAGTGATCTGAAGGACATTCCTCCCCCTGCTCCTCAAACCAGCAACCAGCACGCCACTTGCCCGTGCGCTTGTGGGGACCACGAACCCACTTATGCTCATCACAGGTGCCACGGGTCGCGCCCACATACAAACGGCCCACCAATTCGATGTAGCGTGAGCCATTCACGATTATGGGGTAGCCAACGTTGAAGACTTTACGAAAGTGTGGGTGGGAACGTCTTTCTGTACCGAAATAATTTTCGGTGGAAAACTGAAGATAAAAGGAGCGCGGACCCAAGGGGGGTGGAAGCTCAAAATTGAGCCAATGCGAATCAAGAAATAAACGATCAAAAAAGCTAGTAAGGGTAGTAGGGTTACGTGCTTTACCCGATAGTTTGAGCTTATCGAAAAATACGAAATAATTGGGTAGGAGGGCGCGCGCATCACCACTTGGCCCGGCGTCAGTATCCACGGCACGAATAGTATAGGCCGCCGATTTCGGCGGCGCTTTAAGCACGGTGCCGTCCACCGTTCGCCGGGTATGTTGCGCGCTATTAACTTTTGAGCTTTCTGTACGAATGGCGTCATTGCCTACGGCAATTATGGGTGGGCGTCTTTCTGTACTTTCATGGGTATGCTTTTGCGTACGTGGTCCACTAGTATTTTCTGTACTTAAGGGGGTACGCGCTTGCGTACTTGGTCCACACGTATTTTTTGAATTTCGCATACGGTTCTCCTTTGCTTGATCGCTGGTTACCAGCGCTTGGCCGATGGGTACTTTGGAGGTCCACGGGGAGTACGCCTTATAACGCTCGTGGATGGGTTGTGCCGGTAATACAACGGTCCACAGCCTCCCTGCTTCCTTTTCATCGAGCCCACGACTGCCGTTCAACACGCCTCGTATCAGCGACACGGAACACCCCATGCTGTTCGCAAGATCCTTATTTGTCAGGCCTATTTGGTTTCGCAGGCACTTGTAGTAGGCCTGCTCAACTGGAGTGAGTCTCGGTTTGGGGGACGGCCCCCTAGTCCCAGTTTTTAGGGTGCCGCCACGGGGGGGCGATACAGGTTTCTTCGCCATCGATTGCTCGTCTCTTGTGTCCACTTTTGAGACCCTTAATGGAGCCGCATTGCTTTCTGTAAGGCGGGCCACTGGGCGGAGGTTCATCGGCTGATCCAATTGGCCTCGTTCGCTTTCTCTACTTTTTTTCGTAACTGAAAACACATTGGTAGATACCCCGTGTGAGTGCCCCGGATTGCGCCGTGCCCCGAGGTGTTTGTAACGCCAGGTAACTCCAGGTAACTCGGTGCCTTTAGGCTATTGAGCGGCGCTGTGAGCCGCGCGGTTGCAGGTCCATAGCGAGGGCAGGGTGATGATGCAAAAGGCCGCGCAGCGGCCCGTGGCGGACGCCTGGGGCGTGATCGGCCGTGAGTGGTTGACGCAACGTGAAGGCCCTTACACGGGCTGCTACATGATCGCTGGATGCACTCAGTACGCTCACAAAGACTATAGCGCGCTGTTTTCAATTTTCCTCCACGCCCAAAACCTGGTTGAGGACTTTTTGCAAAGCAACCCGGTTGTCCTCGAACACCTGATGTGGCTGGGGGAAGAGTGTGGAAGTCTGCTCGGCAAACTTTTCCATCTGACCGTTGAACTGAGAGCGAAAGCGTTTTTTGTCCCGACCCTTCAGGCACGCTTCTAGCTCGTTCCTGAGATTAACCAGGCCCAGCTCACGCCCAGCGACCAAGAGGAGTTTCCAGGGTAGGCCCTCAACCACGTCGAGGTGGATGATCCGGTGCCGGTCGAAAAGGTTGTCGCATCGTTCGATGAACCCAAACGGGCTACGGTCAGGGTAATCATAAGGCCTAAGGGCAACCTCGCAACGATGAACGTAAGAACGCTGATGGTAGGGCAGACACAAGGCGCAGCTCCCAGTCATTCCAACGATCTTGCCGATGCAAGTATTTCGGCGATAATCCCAGTTGAGGCGTTCGCACGTCTTGTCGTAATTGCGAACACGTCGGGGTGAGTAATTGCCGCCGTGGTAAGTGTTGCGGGTAAGATCAGCGAAGGAGGGGCACTCGGGAATCCTGACCCGAACTTCTTGAATTTGTGGGTCGTAGGGGACCAAGTAAGGCGAGAGAGGCTGATGGGCGACGTAGTCAACGGCGACATCGATACGGGATACGGCCCACGAGTCGGGCGCCGAAAACGGCGAGATAAGTTCGCGCAATAATTGCGCCGCATCGCCGTTGTACAGTGAGCGCCCGTACAACTCCAGCCTGGCCCAACGGGCCGTTGTTTCCTCATCGTCCTTTGCGTATTTGAATTCCCAGGCGAGGTAACATACATCGGCGATCTTCGCCGCCGAACGATAAGGACTTTTGGAGTCTACCCCGCTATGTTTGTACTTCCCGTTCGTTCGTTTAAGTATTTTCTCAACGAATTCGTCCTGCCGTTCCGGCAGTACATCGAACACGATGCTCAAACGATCCAGTACAATATCTGTTTTGAACGGTAGGACTAAAGGTTCTGCCCACAGGTAGGAAGTTATGGGGCTGTTCGAGTAATTCGTTTGCCCCGCTTGCACTAACCCCTGGACTATTCTCACCGGGTCATACGTGAATTTCCACTCCTCGTCGTCTACGCTTTTTTCGCCTGCTTGTCCTTTGCCCTTTATGCTTTTCCCACTTCCAACAATGCCCCCGCTATGCCTTCCTTCGTTTGCGTCGCTTACACATTGCCGATTGGCTACCAGATTCATCAATAACAAATTATAAAGTATTGCGCGGGCGGGGATCGATGCCTTTCGGCCTGAGATCCAGTTAGCAAAGGTAGGCTGTGCAACACCTATGAACCGCGCTACTTCGTGCTGCGAGAAGGAAAAGCGTGTGCGCAACCACTCGATCAATGCCATCCATTCCAAGGAGAGGGCCTCCCTCGACGAATCCCTCGACGGCCGACCCCTGCGAGTTGGGTTATTCCTTTTCAAGCCTTCCAACATGGCC
>PIVW01001591.1 GCA_003353825.1 Chloroflexota bacterium | reverse complement strand
CAAGAACTGGCTGACCCGCCAGTTTGCGCTGGAATATGCGTCATTGTTCGATGTTATTCTGCCAGCGCTTTCCGCCTTCAACCAACCGATTCCACTGGGAGGAACGTCAAATCATTTCCACACATCGCTATTGCGCAAAATAGGTGGCTGGGACCCTTACAATGTGACCGAAGACGCAGACCTTGGAATCCGGTTGGACCGCCTTGGTTTTGAGGTGGGCGTCTTGCAATCTTCAACATATGAGGAGGCTGTTTCGAGCCTCTTGATGTGGCTGCGCCAGCGCTCGCGCTGGCTCAAAGGCTGGGCGCAAACCTGGCTCGTTCATATGCGTGACCCGGTCAGTACCTATCGCGATATGGGTCTTGCCGGCTTTGTTGTCTTCCAAATCCTAATCGGCGGGATTTTAATCTCCACCCTTGTCCATCCCTTCTTTCTGGCGATGATCATATACGGGGTGCTGAGTGGAGCGATCTGGCCGGTATCGGACGGACTGGGCATAATTATTGTTTTTGCCGTTCAGG
>PIVW01001590.1 GCA_003353825.1 Chloroflexota bacterium | reverse complement strand
CTATCACGTAATCCCTTGGAATCACTGCACTTATCGCCACTAGTACCTACGCCGATTCCGATAAGAGCCTGCAGCCAATCCCGTGTTGCACCTCTGCAAAGCAGCTTTGCCCAGTTTGACTAATCCACTAATCCTGCAAAATCATCCTTGCCACTTGCCCAGACTACGCTAGGTTGTTGGTTGAGGAAAGAGTTTGCCACGCAGGTTTATGCGATCACTGCCGGCCCCAAAGGGTGTCGTGCTAAGGTGGTGCAGAGAAGAGAGAGGTTCAAAGATATGGTAATGATGAAATTTGGCCTCGCGGCCGCTGCGTTGGCTTTCGGCGCAGTTCACGCATCCGTATCCGCCCAGCCAGATATCGGCGGAACTCCAGCCTATTGGGAGCAGGACGCCTTCACGGGTGGAACATCCCAGGATTGGGGTATCGATGTCACGTCATATGTTTTCGACAGTACATCGCCCCTACCCACCGGCTTCGCCCTCGACCCCGGCGAGATGCTGTTCATGTACCTTCTCGTCGG
>PIVW01001589.1 GCA_003353825.1 Chloroflexota bacterium | reverse complement strand
ACAAACCACAACCTGGTTGATGAATACGCCGAAATGATGAGGGCTGGTGTTCAGTTTGACCCCGCCCAGGGCATCAGGGATGAAGATAATCAGATATATGTTTGGGATGGATTACATCGGGGCGAGGCCGCAAAGATAACCGGCACACCGCTGATGGTAAATGTCCGGCCAGGCACAAAACAAGATGCCGAGTGGCTGGCTCTGACCGCCAACCAGAAACACGGTCTCAGGCGTAGCCAGGCAGACAAGCGGCGGGTTGTACAACTAGCCCTCAAACATCCCAATGGGGCTAACCTGAGCAATAGCGCAATTGCCCGGCACTGCGGGATCAGCGACAAGACGGTGGGCAAAATCCGCAGGGAGTTGGAGATATCTTCGGAAATTCCGAAGATAGAAAAACGGCTGGTCAACCGAAATGGAGCGACCTACGAGCAAGACACCCGTAACATTGGCAGCAGTAGTCAACTGAGTGAGGTTAAAAGAAAAGTGCAGCCTCAGCAGCCTCAAGCGAACGATGCTCA
>PIVW01000003.1 GCA_003353825.1 Chloroflexota bacterium | reverse complement strand
GTTTTCGTGACGCCGTTATCGAAACCTGTTGCGGTCTTCACAATTTCCGCCTACAGTTCCGCCCTTGGCATTATGAACTCCCGAACGAGCTTCTTATCTAAATCCTTATAACGTCTATTGATTTGACCAACAAATTGATACCCGCCTTGGAAGCACAATAGTGCGCCTGCATGCTGCCGCCAAACTCGGCTGATATCGAACTGACGGCGATGATCCGGCCCTTGGTGCCTTGCTCGACCATTGCCTTAGCAACCGCCTGCGACACCAAAAAATAGCCCTTGAGATTGACATCAAGCACCTGATCCCACAGCGTCTCCGGCATATCCAAGAAAGTCTCGAAGGGGCAGATACCGGCGACATTGACAAGGGTATCGATGTGACCCCAACGCCCCATCACCGCCCATACCATCGCCTCGACCTGAGCGGCATCGGACACATCTGTGTGGACGTAGAATGCATCATGGCCGGCGTCAGCCAACGCCCTGGCGGTGGTAGCACCTTCCTTGTCACGGATATCGACAACGGCAACCTTTGGCGCCCTCACGCGCGAATCGCTGGGCAATAGCCTGCCCGATCCCGCACGCAGAACCGGTAATCACGGCAACTTTACCTTGTAAACGCATAGAACTACCTCTGTGATCTTTGCTGCAACTCTCAAATTTACAGTGATGATCAGTCACTCAAAAACAAATACAAATATCAAATCATTGACATTGGTACGTGTAGGGCCGGTCAGCAGCATATCTCCGACTTCTTGTAAATAAGAATAGCTATCATTGTTCGCCAGATGATCTGCGGCACTCAGGCCGAGTCGTTGCCCTCGCTCGACAGTCCTAGCATCTACGATGCCGCCCGCTGAGTCGGTGGGGCCATCTGTACCATCGCTCGCCAGCGAGACCAGTACCAGCCGTTCTCGTTCAGGTAGAATGTTGAGCAACAGCGAGGCTGCCAGAGCCAGTTCCTGATTTCTCCCCCCCTTACCTCTACCGCGAATGGTCACGGTGGTCTCGCCGCCGAAAATCAGGCAGGTGGGCGCAGGGAGAGGGCGGCCATGGGCGATCACTTCACGTCCCAGCGCCACGGCGATCTTGGCTACTTCTTTTGCCTCGCCTTCGACAAATGTGGAGAGGACAGCCGCATTGAAACCGGACTCGGTTGCTTTCTCGGCCGCGGCCCCAGCAGCAATGGCGTTATCGGCGACGATGACAGTCTGGCAACGAGCGAATACCGAATCTCCGGCTTCAGGTGTGTCCTCCAACATGCCCTTCAGCCCTGCCTGTAAACGTGAGCGCACCGCTTCAGGCAATACTTCCTCGATATCATAACTACTGATCACGGCCCAGGCGTCAGCCCAGGTCGAGCCATCAGGGACGGTCGGGCCAGAAGCAATGACATCGAGTGAGCTACCCACGACATCTGACACCAGCAGGCTGACAAGCGTTGCCGGGGCCGCTAGCCGGGCCAGTTGCCCCCCCTTGACCTGAGAAAGATGCTTGCGCACGGCATTGATCTCATGGATGGTGGCGCCGCAATTTAGCAACGCCTGTGTTGTCGCTTGAATATCCGCCAGGCCAATGCCTTCTGCAGGAAGTGTCAACAAGGCGGAGCCACCGCCGGACACGAGACAGAAAATGAGATCTTGTGCACCCGCCTTGCGCAGTACGGCGACGATCTGATGAGCGGCATCAAGCCCTGCCTCATCGGGTACGGGGTGGCCGGCTTGTAACAGGTTGATAGGTCGAAAATCATCTGGGTGGCCGGGACCGTGCCCATATTTGGTCGCCAGAACACCCCCAGACAGCCTGTTCGCAAGCAATGCTCTTACCGCCGTTGCCATCGGCGTCGCAGCCTTGCCAAATCCAACGACATAGATGCTGCGGTAGTCGTTCAGATCATAGCTGTGCTCGCGCACATGCAAGACATCCCCTTCACGCCGCACTACGCCCAAGATGGATTCGGCAGGGTCAACCGCATCGAGCGCGGCCTCCAAAATAGGGAGGATGCGAGCGCGACGCTGCGGATCATTATTCAGGATGTTTGCATTAAATCGGCTCTGGTTCATTGTACGCAAACTCCAAAAAAAATCCCTCCCCGACAAAAATTAATTCTCTCGCCCATCGGGGAGGGCACCGGGCGGGGCTGCCCAGCGCGAACAGGGGCTGTTCGTTAAGCAGTATTATACTCTGTTCGATGGCACAGGTCAACGGTCTGTAGCGTACTGCGTGTTGCATGTTGCATGTTGCGTCTAGTCGTATCGAGGAGCGCTTCTGCAGTCAGTTAACTTCAACATAAGTTACGGAACTCGAAGCACGTAGTTCAATATCACTAAACTAGGCTACCTGCGACGGTGAGTGTCCCTTTTGCGAACCGGACTTGGAGGGTGGAGCAATCGACAATGTATGCGGCCTTTTGCGACTTATTGTCATCAAACGCCACTGCCCGATGAACATGCAGAGTACCAGAAGATGTCTCGATGAAGAAGGGCCCCCACGAGTCGGCGCCGCGTATAAAGTTGTACGCTCGCTTCGCTGACCATGTGGTCGGGATAATCCATTGATCAGGTGCGGGGAAGCTCTGATAGCTGGCAGCGGTTTCGGATTGAGGCCGGCGTGGCAGTGTGGGTTTTGCCAGAGCATCGACCAACAGCCGGGCGCCGAGCTTCGCCAATCTCTCGGTTGCTTCGACAGTCGTCACACCATCAGGCATGGAGACCACACCTTGATCGACGATATCGCCACTGTCGATGCCCTCGTCCATGAAGTGCAGCGTCATGCCGAAACGCCCTTCACCGGCCCGAAACTGCCAGAATATGGGGTTTGGCCCACGATAGGCCGGCAGGAGTGAAGGATGAAGATTGAACGCACCAACTGCTGGGCTATCCAACCACTCTTTTGGCAAGATGCGTGGAAAACAACTGACGCAAATGACATCGGCTTGCAAGGCACGCATTACCGAAATCGCCTCAGTAGCCCGCATGTTTCCGACTTGAAACACTGGAATATCATGCCGCCAGGCCTCATGCCGGATATCGGGCACGACCGCGCTTAGGGCAAGGGGGAGGTCGGACTCGAGGGGGGGATCCGCTGTGAGCGTCTGCATAGCTGGTTCGACGTTTGGCCCAGGCACTACGATGCCAACAACGTGTGCACCTGCATCCAAAAGTGCTCGCAACGGCAGTAACGAGAGAATCCCACCCCTCCCCAAATAGAGTATACGTCGCGAAACAGTTGACATTCACGCAAAACCTTGTATCATCGGAGGACGCTGGGCTCCTTGGCCTGGTTAATCTTACAAATGGATGTCTACATTATGACACGAATGGTTCAATGCGTGAAACTGGGGCAGGAATTGCCCGGTCTGGCCGCACCTCCCGCTTCGAGTGACCTGGGGCAGCGAATTTACGAGAACGTTTCACAAGAAGCATGGAATATGTGGTTGCAGCAGGCCACGATTCTGATCAATCATTATGGGCTCAATCTCCTGGACCCCCAGGCAAATGCCTTTATGATGGAACAGATGGAAGAGTTCTTCTTCGACGATGATGCACAGATGCCCGAGGGATGGACGCCACCAAGCCAGGGCGGCAAAGGTGGCGGTAAAGGTGCACCCGCACCACAGAGTAAATGAAGTTGAAGGTTCTGTTGCTGGCCTCCTACGAACTGGGACATCAGCCCTTAAGTCTGGCCTGGCCCCTGGCAACGTTAAACGGAGCCGGGTTCGATGTGTTGGCCCAAGATCTTTCGCTCGAAACCCTATCGATCGAGGCTGTAAGGGGAGCCGATGTGGTGGGCATGGCGGCGCCCATGCACACCGCCATGCGCCTGGCCGTGCAGGTAGCGGAACAAGTGCGAACGATCAACCCGGACGCACACATTTGTTTTTACGGGCTCTATGCCCAGCTAAACGCAAGCTACTTGTTCCAGCGAGTGAATGGAGTCTTACCGCTGGCGGATTCCGTGATCGCCGGTGAATATGAAGCGCCGCTGCTCAACTTAGTGCGTACCCTGGAAAACGATGGAGATGTCGATTCGGTTCGTGGGGTATCAACCTCAGCAGGTTGTCGGCAGCCCAATCTCGAACGCCAGGGTTTTCCCGTCCCACATCGTGAAGTCTTACCTGCACTTGATCACTACGCGCACTATATTGAAAACGGCAGGCGCACGCGCGCTGGCTACGTCGAAGCCAGCCGGGGTTGTTTGCACACCTGTCGACACTGCCCCATTACACCGATTTATGAGGGACGTTTTTTTGTGGTACCGGCAGAAGTTGTCAAGGCTGATATCGAACAACAGATCGCTTCCGGTGCTCGCCACATCACCTTTGGTGACCCTGATTTTCTGAATGGCCCCGGCTACGTCAGACAGATAGCCAGATGGCTACACGAAATCCACAGTGGTATTACGTTCGACTTCACCACGAAGGTCGAACACCTCCTTGAACATCGTGGACTCATGCCAAAGCTCAAATCGCTGGGCGCAAGTTTCGTTGTCTCCGCTTTTGAGGCAACCAGCGACACTGTACTTGCAAGATTGAACAAGGGCCATACCGTATCTGACATGGACGAGGCTCTCACCATCCTTGCCGACGCCGGCCTGCCTGTGCAACCTACCTGGATGCCCTTTACGCCATGGGCCACCCTGCAAGACTATCTCGACCTTCTGGCCTGGATCCGCAGCCGAGATCTGGTACCTAACACGCCGCCGGTTCAACTCTCGATCCGTTTACTTGTCCCGCCCGGCAGTGCCATACTCGAGCACCCAGACCGTGAAACGTGGGTCGGCGACCTGGATGCGCCCAATTTCGTGCATGCGTGGCAGCATCGAGATCCCCGCATGGACAGCTTGCAACGAGAGATCGCCAACCTCGTAGCGCAGAAAGGTGGAGATCCGACCTCTGCTAACGAAACAGTCTTCAACACGATCGAGACAATGGCTTATAGCTTTGCCGGGTTAACGCGCCCCTCACATTCAGCACCTAAACAGAGAACCTATCCCCCCCCTCGTCTCAGCGAAGATTGGTTCTGCTGAGCAGAGCCCAGCACCGACCAGTTGGGTCGGATATTGATGTAAGGCGGGAGAGCGGTCGAGCGGGAGAGCGGGAGAGCGGGGGGTTCCTTTAAAGCTATCTCAGAGGCGCTATTAGCCCGCCATCTGCTAACTGCCACTTCGCAACACGATCTCTTGCTCGATCTCGAAATGGAGCTTACTGTGTGATTCTCGTAGTGCTGCTTCGACAGCATCGGGGGTGTCGCCGGTAGCGAAGATGAAGCCGAGGTAGCTGTTGCCCTTGGGGGGCGGAGTAACGGGATAGCTGAGCTGGGCAGTGATCTCAATCTCGTCGATACAGGGTGTGGTCATGGCGAGTTCGATACCGGATACGGCGCGCAAGACGCCGGCTGTGGGAATGGGGATCATCATGACACCACGCGCTTGAGCGGACAGATCATCGACCTTTAGGTCCAGACCGAGCGCCTGGCGCAAAATCAGCTCTTCCAGAGAGATGTCGTCGCCGAATCGTAAGGTCTGGGCGCAGAGACCGCCGATGGAGCGAGCTGCCAGTTCTACCAGCCATGCCCCTTGTTCATTCAAGCGTAGTTCAGCGTGAACTGGTCCCGAGCGCAAACCCAACGCTGCGGCTGCGGCTGCAGCAGAGGAGCGAATCGCCTGTTGGTCGGTTTCAAAAAGTCGGGAGGGAGTGACGTAAATGGTTTCTTCAAAAAACGGACCCTCTAGCGGATCAGGTTTATCGAACAGGGCCAGGATGTGCAGTTCCCCCTCATCCAACAACCCCTCCAGCGCTACCTCCACCCCTGGAATATAATCCTCGACCAGCAGCTCATCGCAGCCTTGGGCGAGTAGAATCGGGCGTAGATCATAATAACACGCAAGCAGTTCCTCAGGAGAATCAGCGCGCATCACCCCCTGGCTGCCGGCCAATGCTGTGGGTTTTATCACGCATGGGTAGCTTACCTCTTCCAACATCTCCTCGGGATCATCATGCAAATGGTATCGGCGAAAACCTGGGGATAAGACCTCAGCATCTGCGAAATGTCGGCGCATGAGGTATTTGCTGTGCGCTGCACGAGCGGCCTCGGGGGCGTTATGAACTAAGCCAAGGATATCGCTTGCCGCAGCAGCCAACAAAATGCCTGAATCATCCAGGCCCAGGATAGCGTCGACCCTCTGATCATTGGCGTAATCGACGATGATCTCAGCTGACTTGGGGATATCCCGATAATCGATGGGCAAGGCCGCAGCGGCCGTATTTAAAAGGGGTGGGGGTACATCGGAGCCCTGGATGACTTCGATACCCAGGTTTTCAGCGGCGTCGGCAAAGGCCTGCATACGATATGAGTTAGCAGCAGCGAGCAGGATCACACGTCTAGGTAGAGAGGGGTTCAAAATGGCGTTTGACATGGTAGGCATTATAATGGCGGTTGGCAGAAGATTAAAGATTGAAGAACCTGACGTTTCTGCCGATCACTTTCTGCGTTTCACTCATACAGATTCAACCTTGGCTGATAATCCATCAAACTGCAATGACAAATTACCACATCCCATCACCACGAATCGATCTCGATACATTCCCAGAGCTTTTGCTCACCTCTGAATCTGATTCTTTTGCGCACAGGACGCTGAAAAACCGGGTACCGAGGATTTTACGGAAGCTCATCGACGACAGCCCTTTTCCAGCGGATGTGCACCGGGATATGGAGGATTTCTATGAAGAATTGACCCAAGGTGTTGTCCAAAACTTACGTGAAGATACACCCGACCGCGCATTTTGGGATCCGACCAACAGACCCTATCTCGGACGCTCCTGGTTGGATGTGCCCTGGTTTTGGGCGGAGGCCTATTTTTATCGGCGGATTTTGCAGGAATCGCACTACTTCCAGCCGGGTCCGATGTGGAACTACGATCCGAATACCAGTATTAAACAGCAGGAGTGGGCGGCGCCAGCCGCACCCACCACCGTCGATGCCATTCTCAGCGATCTACCGGAAGGCATCGAGGATCGTTTTGAGAGGCTGATTCACGCCAATCTCTGGGGCAACCGTGTCGATCTCAGCTACAATGTTGGTGGGCATTTAGGTAACCAGGCGAGCAAGGATGCCGAGCGGGAAAACCTACTGGTCGACGACACACCCCAGCTCTGGGAGCACGTGCAGAGTTTGAGCGGGCCCCAAGTTGTCATTCTCTGCGACAATGCCGGCACCGAGTTGCTCATGGACCTGGCCCTGGCTGCGTTCATGTTGGATGAAGGGCTGGCGGACAAGGTCACCCTCCATCTCAAAGACCAGCCCTATTTTGTGTCTGATGCCATGCCCAAGGATGTTTTCGACGGCATCATTGCCCTTGAGTCGGGTGGTGAAGCAGCCATCGACCTGGCACGTAGATTGAGCGAGCACATCGGATCAGGTCGCTTGTGTTTGTTCAGTCACTGGTTCTACACCACCAGCCTGTTCTACTATCAATTACCGGCAGACCTACACGACCTCTTAGCCACCATGGATTTGGTACTGGTAAAAGGTGACGCCAATTATAGGCGCTTGCATGGTGACGCGCACTGGCCCTTCACAACGCCATTCGCTCAGGTTTTGGCCTATTTCCCGGCGCCGATGGTGGCACTGCGTACACTCAAGGGGCAGCATGTGCTGGGTCTACAGGCCGAGCAGATCGAGCGTTTAAGCGACGAAGACAGCGAGTGGATGGTCATCGGTCGCAGGGGTGTCATCCAGAGCTGCTTGCCCTCATGAGTCAAGATGTTGAAGAACCCGGCGCATTAACTGCGCGCGCTGAATTGCTGGCCGGTATCCGCGCTGAAATCCCCGTGGCTTTCAGTGTGGTTCCTTTCGGCTTGATCTTTGGTGTCATCGCTTTGGGGGCGGGTCTGCCTCCAGTACTCGCGATTGCGATGTCATCGGTGGTATTTGCCGGATCGGCGCAATTTATCGGCGCACAGTTGATCGGGCTTAGCACGCCGGCCTTTGTCGTCGTGATTACCACTTTTGTGGTCAATCTTCGACACGCGCTTTATGGTTTTTCACTGGCGCCCCATGTTAAGCATCTCAGCCGAAGATGGCATTGGCTGCTGGCCTATCTACTAACCGACGAAGCCTATGCCATGACGATCTTACATTATCGTGATAGCAGTGTGTCCCTGGCGAAAAAGCACTGGTTCTTTTTGGGCAGTGGCCTGACACTGTGGGTCGTCTGGCAGATCAGCACTGTGATTGGTGTGTTCCTGGGGACTCAAGTTCCTGCCTCATGGTCCCTTGATTTTACCTTAGCGTTGACTTTTATCGGTTTGGTGATCCCCACGCTGCGTGACCATCCCAGTGTGGCAGCGGCGCTGGTGGCCGGGGTAGTGGCCGCCCTGACTTTTAACTTCCCATACAAGATCGGTTTAATGCTGGCTAGTTTGGCAGGCATCCTGGTTGGCGTGTGGTTGGAGCGCCGGCCATGACGATGACCACCGCCTTCCTTACCATCGTAGCCATGGGCGTGGTGACTTACCTGATCCGCTTGCTGCCCATCGAGTTTTTCAGTCGCATCAATATCCCGACCTGGGCTTTGCAGTCGATGCGCTACGTACCTATTGCCGTGCTCACGGCTATTATCGTTCCTGAAGTGATCATTCCGGGGGGAGAGTTCAATGTATCACCGGGGAATGCCAGGTTGCTGGCGGCACTAGTAGCTGTCATTGTAGCCTGGCGCACGAAGAATGTCCTTCTTACAGTGGCAACAGGGATGATCGTTCTGTGGCTGTTACAGTCGTTTTTTTGGGGGAGCATGTAGATGATTTACATGATCTAGCTCATAGCGGGTTGGTGGGTGTCCGCTACACTTTGGGTATCAGAATCCGAACAGGTGAAAGTAAACTCGATCCGTTATCACTTTTGTTGGAGCGTGACATGGCTCGCAGGCTTGTACCTAAACTATTTAGTTCATCTACTTTGGCGCTGTTCCGGGAAGGCCGCCGTGCCGAAAAAGTTTCGCTGATCGAAACACTCCATGGCTATGCCTATGGTCGTTGGATCTATTTATACATCGGTACTGGTCTTGACACTACGCGCCTGGCCCGGATGGTAGGTCCTGTCATCAAGCACCTGGCGGCGTTCCTACCCTCTCGTCCACCTCAGAACATTCACGGCAAAACCGGAACTTTAGCCGATTCTTACCACGGAAAAGTCGTAACCTTGGATACGGCGACACAGTTGGTTTCAATCGAGCAAGACATCTCTCTCACTGATCTCGAACACATAGTCCCCTTCGAAAAGGCTCGGGACATCGTGCTCAAGGACTCCGACCATATCGCTGTGCTCGAGTGCCCGTGTCGCAGCTCGCGTGCCGATCCCTGCCTACCTGTGGATGTATGTCTTATTGTCGGCGAACCCTTTGCCGGTTTCGTGGCCGAGCATCATCCCAAACGGGCTCGAACCATACTCCACGAACTAAGGGTTTTGTGATCGCCTGAAAGCTTGCTTCCATCCAGCGTCGTCGATGGTAGCGATTGCACAATGAAATCGGATCGGCAGGGTCCATGACTTCGATAATTTCCTTGCAGATTCTTTCACGAGTATGATACATATCATAACAGGTGAGTGGGTTGTGGTGCATAATAGTTGAGATTTGTCCATATATGCCACACATTGGAGCCATCCTCGATGTTTGAAAACACACATGCAGTGCTAGACAAAAGAACTATAACGATTCCATTCAGTTCTTCTTTCCGATACGTCGCTCAAGTTGACAACGCACGCTGCATTGGTTGCGGTGTCTGCGTGGCCTATTGCGAGGTCAATGCCGCCACAATCGGATACGGTTACCTATCACAGATCGATACCGAGTTATGCAACGGCTGCGGTATTTGTGCGGTCGAATGCGATTTTGAAGCGATAGCCCCATGACGACTAGAAGCATCGCCCACTGGCCTGTTTTCTGAACACCCATAAAAAACTCTGATTCTACCGGATTCTGTGGATCCGTCCAATCCGCCGATTGAAATCGTCGGCTGCCATGAAAAACCAGCTCAAGCTGGTTGAATTGTCACCTTTTGAACGTATTTTAGCACGTTTTCTGTAGCAGCCTATGAATTCATTGGTTGCCATCGAAGTCTGGAATAATCGTAGCCCTAACGGATGCTCGATTAAGAAACGGAAAACAATCGTTGAAGCACGGTGCGAGCGCTCGCCTCACCCTGGGCAATACAGTCGGGAATGCCCACCCCGCGGTAAGCGCTACCGCTAAGAAAAAACCCTGGCGGGCAAGCTGCTTCCAGAGCCGATACCCGATCCAGGTGGCCGACGTCGTATTGCGGAGATGCGTCTTGCCAACGGTAGATGCGGCTAAACATTGGCTCGGCGGTTACACCCATAATAGAGACGACTTCCCCTTTCACAACAGCCAGTAGCTCATCATCGGGTAGGGCAAAGACTTCGGGATGGCGAGAACCGCCAAAAAACACTCTGAATAACACCGCATCATCCGGGGCCCGATACGGCCACTTGCTGGAAGTCCAGGTGATGGCGTTTATCTGCCTGCCCTCGCTGCGAGGAATGACGAGGCCGAAACTGTTCATCGCCTGAGGAACATCGTCACGGCGATAGGCCAAAGAAAGTGTCCCCGTGCTGACATAGCGAATGCGCCGCAACGAGTCCGCCAGATCGGGACGCATAGCCTCAACAATATCGGCTGTCACATAGGCCGGTGTCGCCAGCACCGCGGCATCAGCGAACAACTGGTCGCCATCCGATAGATGTAGTCGATAGCCCTGCTCTAGCGCTTCGATTGTCTGCACGCCGATCCCGGTGCGAATCTCTCCGTTCAAAGTATCTGCAATCGCCTCAGAGAGGGCGCTGATGCCTGGTCGTAAGGACATGAATACTGTGCGCGGTCTAGCACCGTTGCTGGGGGCTGGCGCCGGGCGATTGCGTCGGGCGGCCAACATGCCACGGATCAGGCTACCATGCTTTTTCTCGATCGCTCGAAAGCGTGGAAAAGTCGCCATAATGCTCTGAGCATCAGCCTCGGCATTGTATATCCCGGCCATCAGGGGCTCGGCCAGACGGTCCAAGGCTTCGTTGCCCAGGCGCCGGAGAATGAAGTCGGCCAAGGTCTCGTCGCCATCGTCCTGGCGTCCAGGCAGGAGCAGATCCATGCCCATACGTAGTTTGCCCCAGGGTGTGAACAATGTGCTCAAGGCAAAAGGCATAATCTCGGTGGGCACAATTAACATCACGCCATCTGGCAAAGATTTAAGCTTGCCGCCTTGATAGACAAACACCCCTTTGTTCTTATCCTGCGTGGCGATCAATTCATCCTCGATACCTAGTTCAGACACCAGTTTCAGCCCTGCCGGCTTTTGGGTAATGAAACTGTCGGGACCACCTTCGACGGTGAAGCCATCGATGTGTTCGGTTAAAAGTTTGCCACCCAGGCGCGACGCCGATTCCACCAGCGTGTAGCGCAATGCTCTG
Organism: Chloroflexota bacterium; assembly: GCA_003353825.1. The sequence continues at coordinate 26,508 of PIVW01000003.1, read as the reverse complement.
CCGCTGTTATCCGCCTCTTTTTGCATGTAGTAAGCTGTGCTCAAGCCGGCGATCCCACCACCGACAATGACAACGTGGGGAGCCTCTTTTGTTTCCGCACCGGCGTCTATTGTAACCATGGCTAACTCATATCCTGCTAAAAGCGTACTCGGCAGCGGCGAGGGTGGTTGCGATTTCGTCACTGCCATGTCGTGTCGAGAGAAAACCGGCTTCGAATTGCGAAGGGGCCAGGTAGATACCACTATCTAGCATCAGATTGAAATAGCGGCTAAACCTCTCTATGTTCGCCAATTTAGCCGAGTCCCAGTCTGTGGCCACTTGTTTGCTGAAAAACATGCCAAACATCGATCCGATTCGATTACTCACAAGCGGGATTTTGGCGGAGGCGGCGATATCGTTCAATCCATTTAGCAATTGATCGCCATGCGTTTCAAACCCTTCCCAAATTCCCGGCGTCTGCAGACCCTTTAGCGTGGCAATGCCGGCAGCCATCGCTAAAGGATTACCTGACAATGTCCCGGCCTGATACATGGACCCGAGTGGCGCCACCATTTCCATGATCTCTCGTCGCCCTCCGTAGGCGCCGACCGGTAGGCCACCACCTATTACTTTGCCTAGTGCTGTGAGATCGGGTTGGATCCCGTACAATGTCTGAGCACCACCAGAATGCACTCGGAAACCGGTCATCACCTCATCGAAGATGAGCAGCGCACCGTATGACTCGGTCAGATCACGAAGACTTTGCAGAAAACCATCGACAGAAGGAACCAAGCCCATATTCCCCGCCACCGGTTCGACGATGACAGCGGCGATCTGATCTGGGAAGCGCTCGAACAAGCGGGCAACCGAATCGGCGTCATTATAAACCGCTGACAACGTATCGGAGACAGTGGCTGCGGGTACGCCCGGCGAATCGGGCAATCCCAGCGTGGCCACGCCTGAACCAGCTTGCACCAGCAGCATATCTGCATGTCCGTGATAGTTGCCGATAAACTTGATGATCTTCGACCGTCCTGTAAATGCTCGGGCGAGACGTAAGGCGCTCATGGTTGCTTCTGTGCCCGAATTGACGAAACGCAGCATCTCAATAGAGGATATGAACGACATGATCAGTTCAGCCAGTTCGATCTCCAAAGGACTGGGGGCGCCAAAGCTGCTTCCCTTTGCCACCGTTTGTTGCAGCGCCGACACAATATCTGGGTGCGCGTGTCCCAATATCAATGGCCCCCAAGACAACACGTAATCGATATAGCGATTCCCATCCACATCGTAAATAGTGGCCCCTTCACCCCGTTCGATGAAGAGGGGCTGGCCGCCCACGGCACGAAACGCACGCACTGGAGAACTTACACCGCCCGGCATCAAGTTTTGTGCCCAGGCAAAAAGCTCATTGGATTGCGAATGATCTAGCATCAGAGGTTATACTCCTGGAATAGTTGTTACAGGTTCGGCAGATTCGGCGAGTGGCAGCCAGGGCGCAGCACGGGTTTGTATCAAGTCGACCAGGGTCTCGATGTACAGAGGATCGAGATTCAGTGCCGGCGGGCGTTCTAACCTAAGCCCCAGTTCTCGTCCCAATTCTCGCGCCTGGATGTCGATATCATAGAGTATCTCGACGTGATTCGAGACAAAACCGACCGGGATACTGGCGATGTTCTTGATACCACGACGGGCGAGATCGTGCAGGTGTTCTCCCAATTGCGGACCCAACCAGGGTTCGGGGCTACGACCTGCCGATTGGTAGCTCCACGACCATTGTCTCTCACTAAGACCGGCGCAAGCTGCGACCAAGCCAGCCGTTTCGCGCAGCTGATCGTCATAAGGATCACCCATTTTGACAATACGCACTGGCAAACTGTGCGCACTGAATACCACATGGACGTCGTCCTGCTCATCTACCGGCCAGCAATCAAGAGCCAGCTGCACGCGATTGGCAAAGGCCTGAATAAGTTTTGGGGCATCATGGTAGCTGGCGATATGTTCGAATCTTATCTGCCCACGATACATATCCAGGCCGTCAGTGACCTTGGCCTGGTACTTGGCCACACTGAGTTTGCTGAAATGCGGCGTCAACACAATACTCACGGCGTGTGTAATACCATCGACTATCATCTGTTCAACCACATCTTCGATCCAGGGGGACCAGTGACGCATACCCAGGTAACAGCGATAGACGCTTGGGTTCAGCAGTCGTTCAACGGCTGCGACCTGTTTTGTGCTGATTCCAAGCAGTGGTGATCGCCCGCCAATCTGTTGGTAGTTATAAGTTATCTCTTCTAGTACAGCAGGTGTGGTGGGCCGACCACTACGGATATCTGACAGATAGCCGGGCAGTTCGTCAAGCGAATTCGGCCCGCCGTAGGCCATTACCAGCACACCGATAGGATATCGAATTGGGTTCATTGAGTTAATAGCCATCAGGTTTATATATCGATTTTATATATCGATCAAATGGGAGCTGTCGTGCGTTCTCGCACGAGATCGGCGAGACGTTGTACATTTTCGATTGGGGTGTTAGGCAAAATGCCATGTCCGAGATTAAAGATGTGGCCGGGGCGATCTGCGGCACTGCCGAGAAGGGCGTCGGCATGGTATGCCAACTCCCGCCAGGGTGCCAGCAAAAGGGTGGGGTCCAGATTTCCCTGAATAGGATGCTCGTATCCGATCTTCTGCCAATACCAGTCCAGCGGCATACGCCAGTCAACGCCGGCGACATCACCACCACAGGCGATCACATCTTTGATATATGGAGCAGTCCCGGCACTGAAATTGATAACCGGAACCTGGGCGCGCTGTAATTGTCTGTACAGAGCCGTATTATAGGGTTGCACGTAGCGCAGATAGTCATCACGCCCTAAAGCGCTCCCTACCCAGGAATCGAAAAGTTGTAGAGCGGACGCGCCTGCTTCGACCTGTTTGAGCAGGTAATCAGCCTGAACGGTCACCAGTTTGTTCATCAGGCGTTTCCACGCCGCCGGTTCGCTGTACAGCAGTGCCTTGACTTTACTGTAGTTCTTCGAGCCGCCCCCCTCGATGGCATAGCTGGCAAGTGTGAAGGGAGCGCCGGCAAAGCCGATCAAGGGAATACCGCGAGGATTCAATTGCGCCGCAACAAGCCGGATCGCTTGCAAGGTCCCTGCCAGAATCGTATCTTCAGCCGGTGGCGTGGCCAAAAGATCGATCTTGTAAGTGCTGTCAAGTGCATTGTCGATGACCGGTCCCTTTCCGGAAACGAAGTCCAGTTTCAGCCCCATGCCGATGAGGGAGGGCAAGATATCGGCAAAGATGATGGCGGCATCAAAGCCGAAGGCATCGATAGGTTGGAGGGTCACTTCGGCTGCTAGCTCAGGCGTGCTTATTACATCTAACATGCTGTGTTGGGCGCGCACAGCACGGTACTCCGGCATATACCTGCCGGCCTGACGCATCAGCCAGATTGGGGTATGGTCCACGGGCAGGCCTCGGCAGGCTCGCAGAAAGCGCGAGCTCGTTACAAGTTGCGACTCTTCAGTTAGACGAGCAGGTTGAGGGTGATTCATTTGCCGTGCCCCTCGTTTTGCCAAATCGCTTTTCCAATAAAGAATGGCCCCAAATGTTCCAGATACAAAGAGGTCTGTTTTGTTTTACGCATACGTTGGACAATACTCGAAAGGGGGTAAAGTTCAGGACCCAGCAGGGCGACGGTAAAATCATTGTCATTCTTGTCAAGACCATGTGAGGCCAGTCGGATATCGGTGCCGTACCCCGCCCGCCCGTAAGCTCGACCAATGCCCCCATGTTCTGCCAAAATCTGACGTTGCTCTTGCGCAGACAACTGTTCAAAACTGCCGGAGCGACGCAGCGGATACCAGATGGCCCAGGGCATAGCCGTATTACATACCTTCTGCCGCGGCCGCGTGATCAAGGCCTGTTCCAGATCATTTTCATAGCCAATTGCGTAGGTTCGGCCCAGCATCGTATACTCAGGTTTGGGGCTCAACAAATTGAATGGTGGGGCTTTGACAAAGGGTCGAGCCACATCAATAAAGAAATCTGGATCCTCGGTAAAGGATAAAAGCGCCACACCCTGGGGATCATTGACATCCGCATAGAGCGCGCCAGGAAGATTCGCCTCAGCCAGTGCCTCTATCAAGGAAGCGACGTTGCTAACGCCACCAAAGGCAAGCAGTTGCATGAACAGGCGCCGGTCCAGTGAGATGGCCTCACCGATCTGGTTTCGTCCTTTTTCAGATATATCGATAGTCTCAATTGTCGTATTTGCCATGACTTTTTCTCAAATATGAATAGCTTGATTCATTAGGGTTTCGCGTGGTTCTGGAAAACACGTGGTGCGTGGTGCTAACGAGGCATGCCTATTTTGTTGGAGGTACGCAGATTCTATAAGAGCTAATCGAGTTTAAGGCTATGTACTTTGTGGCCTATCTCATCTCAGGGTAATCTGTTACGTCAGCCAACGAGCCGCTTCTTTGGCGTGATAGGTTATTATAAGATCAGCACCGGCTCTTTTTATGCTTAGAAGTGTCTCCAAGACGACCTCCTGTTCGTTGAGCCAGCCGTTGGCCGCAGCGGCTTTGAGCATCGCATACTCGCCGCTGACATTGTATGCTGCCAGAGGGATATGGGGATAGCGGTCCTTGACGCGCGCAATCACATCGAGGTACGCCAATGCCGGTTTTACCATGAGAAAATCGGCGCCTTCAGACACGTCTGCACCAGCTTCACGTAGCGCTTCCTTCACATTGGCAGCATCCATCTGATGGCTGCGACGATCACCAAATTTCGGCGCACCATCGGCAGCTTCGCGGAAGGGTCCGTAAAACGCAGAGGCATACTTGACGGCATACGACATAATCGGCGTCTGGTGAAAACCATGTGCGTCGAGACCCAAACGGATTGCTTGTACCATACCATCCATCATGCCACTTGGGGCAACAATATCTGCCCCTGCTCTGGTGTGGGAAATCGCCACTGTTGCCAGGATATCGAGAGTTTCATCATTGAGGATCTCGCCGGCAGGGTTCAGTAGTCCACAGTGGCCATGATCGGTGTACTCGCACAAACAGACATCGCTGATCACGACCAAGTCGGGCTCAGCCTCTTTGAGCAAGCGAATCGCCTGCTGCACGATGCCATTATCTGCGAAATTCTCCAGCCCAACCGCATCTTTTTCAGCAGGAATGCCAAAAAGGATCACGGCCGGGATACCCAGGCTCATGATCTCGTTCGCCTCTGCTGATAGTTGGTCGAGCGGCAGGCGAAACTGTCCCGGCATCGAGGCAATGGGTTGGCAGACATTCTGGCCATGTTGTACGAACAATGGATAGATAAAGTCCGCAGGCGAGAGATGCGTCTCCCTAACCATTCGTCTGAGCGATGGCGTACGGCGCAAGCGTCTATGGCGTTTTGTCGGATATGAAGCAGATGGATATGAATTCATGTTAATATGGGTTGTAAATCGTAATAACTGGCGAGCGCCTGGGTCAGAGCGGCGATAGTATAAACCTCCGGCATAACGGATACGACCAGGTCATTTTCTTGTGCAGTTGCAGCCGTCGTAGGGCCAATACAGGCGATGGCGGCTTGGTCGAGCTGTTCCCTCAGATCAGGCATATCCTCGATTATCTTCAGAAAATTCCGCACGCTGGAGGGACTGGTAAAGATTATGGCATCGAAACCTTGGCCAAGTTCTGCCAACATGGCGGGGTGCGCTGGCGCTGTAATCGTATCGTATAAAGCGATATCGTCGACCTGCGCGCCGCATGCCTGCAACGACTCTACGACTTCAGGCCGGCCTATGCGTGAACGGGGCAGCAGTACTCGAGCATCTCGTAGTTCACCAAGACCCTGCACCAACTGTTCGCCCATAAATTGAGAGGGCACAAAATCGGGTTCCACATTTCTCGATCTTAGCAGATCGGCGGTGGCGTCGCCGATAGCAGCGAGTTTTGGCAAGGAAGTGGCCATTGCCAAGGTATCGACATAGTCGAAAAAAAACCTTACGGCGTTGGCACTGGTGAATATCAGCCAATCGTAGGTCGTGATCCGGCACAGGGCATCGTCCAACTGATCGGCCGGCAGTGATACGAATTGGATGGCGGGAACCACCAGCGGGATAGCACCCAAACGCTCCAAGTCGGCAACCAACGCCAGAGCCTGATCTACACTACGTGTCACAACCACACGGCGATTTTGCAGGGCTTCAGACACGAGCCAGAATCTCCCCGCCGCCGAGTGACAGTACTCGTTCAGCTAGAATATTGCCAAGCCCAACTGGATCACTATCTACCCCCTCGGCCCGAACGATCTCGCTACCATCGGGGGCTGCGGCCAACACCGACATCGCCAGCACACCTGACTCAAGCGTGGCGTAAGCGGCAACCGGCGTCGAGCAGCCAGCACCCAGCGCATGAAGAAAGGTGCGTTCAGTGTGCGTACACATACGCAGCTCAGCCGCATCGATCTCGGCCAGTAAATTCAGCGTTTCTGTATCATCTTCTCGACATTGCACTGCCAAAGCTCCTTGTCCTGGCGCCGGCAGCATGACATCGAGTGGTAGCCACTGGCTGATATGACCAGACAACGACAATCTCTCGACGCCTGTTCCCGCCAAGACAATAGCATCGAAATCACCGGCAACCACTTTCTCGATGCGAGTGCCCACATTGCCCCGAATTGAACGCACCCTGAGATCAGATCGCTGATCCAGCAACTGCGCCTGACGTCTGAGGCTACTGGTACCGACGATGGCAGATTCTGGCAGTGTTTCCAGCGTCCAGTCATGTCTGGCGATAAGTACATCCCGTACTTCGTTGCGGCCAAAGATGGCTCCCAGGGTCAGACCTGGTGCATGTTCGACCGGCAGGTCTTTTAAGGAATGTACGGCAAAATCAATTTCACCCTCTCGCAAGGCGTTCTCCAATTCCTGTGTAAATAGCCCCTTGCCCCCAATCTGCGGGAGAGGTTTCTCCAAGATCACATCACCCTGGGTGCTGAAAAACTTAATACTGAAGTGCGACTGCGGCCAGGCAGCCATAAGCAACGAGCTCACAAATTGTGTCTGCCATTGCGCCAGGGCTGACTTACGCGTGCCGATGGCCCAGATCTGCTTACTTGATGCCGACATAGGCTACCTATACCTCCAGGTCAAAGAGATCGCGCACTGTATCAATGTACAGTTCTGCTTCTCCCTGATTGGCTTTTGCCCGTAACCGAACTGTCGGCTCATGGAGTAGCTTGTTTACCAGCGAGTGAGATAAGTGCTGGATATGGGACAATGTCTCAGGTTCGACATCACCCAGATACTTAAGCGTTCGCTGCAATTCCTGGCTGCGTATGGCTTCTGCCTTGTGCCTCAAGTTGGTGATGAGGGGACGGACAGCCAATTCCTGTAGCCTGGCATCTAGACAGGCCATTTCCTGACTGATAATGGCTTCGACATGAGGAATGGCCCGGCGGCGTGCCGCCAGGTTTTCGTCGAGTGTCATCTCTAGATCCTCTATACCGATCAGACGTACACCGGGCAGCGATCTTGCATCGGGGGCAACATCTCTGGGGACGGCTATATCCACGATCACCAGAGGTGGTTTTCTGCGGTCCGCCACGGCCGCATGCAGTGTCTTTGCAGAGATGACGGATGTGCTCGCACCGGTAGCCGTGATCACCACATCCGCCCAGGTCAGCGCTTCAGCGAGTGCTTGCCATGGCCAGACTCGATACCCCCCACCTTTAGCTTCAGCCAGGGCACGGGCATAGGTACGGTTGACCAAACCAATTGTGTTGACGCCACGTGCGCGCAGGGATTTTAGTGCTAGCTCGGCCATCTCCCCCAAACCGACCACCAAGACTCGCCGTCCGCTCAAGTCCCCAACAGCAGCCTGGGCCGCTGCCAATGCTACGGAACTAATGCTGGCAGGATGATTGGCGATAGCGGTTTGTGTGCGCGCGCTCCTGCCTGCGGAGATGGCACTACGAAACACGGAATCAAGCACGATGCCAACCGAGGCTGTTTCAACCGCCTCACGGCAGGCGCCAGACACCTGTCCCAGCACCTGATCTTCCCCCAGAACCTGCGACTCCAGCCCGCATGCCACCCTGTGAAGGTGTTGAATGGCTTCATCGCCCCGATAAAAATGGGCCTTTTCCGCCAGTATAGAGACATCCAATTGATGGGCTTCTGCCACCAGGCCAATCATCGATGCCCGAACATCGCTTGTCGAATCACTGACTATGGAATAAAGCTCCCAACGATTACATGTCGATAGCAATGCCAATTCGTGGATCGTAGTCCCATTGCTGTCGTTATGGGCAAAGGATGGGTGGAATGCATGCTGTTTGAGAGACTGCAGCGGGCAATTGAGTTGTTCTCGCAGCGCCACCGATGACGATCGGTGGTTGAATCCAATACAGATGAGATGTGATTGCGTTATCAGCGACTGTGGCATGAAACTGCCTGCAAAAAGTGGTATAGGAATGAGTGCCCGTGCTTATCGTTCGCAGCAGAGGCGATTAAGCGCTGCTAAGCGTTAGGGTCTCTTCGAGTTGGCGAGGTGTATACAAGCAGAACGGCTCTTCAGCAAGATAATCGCCGATCATACCATAGGAGCGGGCGCGGCAACCGGAACAAACATTATGGAACTCACAGATGCCGCATTTTCCGCCATCACCTTCTGCCGGAAATTCCCGCAGATCATTGAACACATTCGCGCCCTCCCAGATCTCTTGAAATGGCTGTGTTCGTATGTTGCCCACTTCGACCGGCAAATAGCCACAGGGGAAGATCTCACCACGATGGCTGACAAAGCACACACCGGTGCCGGCAAGACAACCTTTTGTCATCGCATTCATGGCCTGTCGAGCCTGTTCCGTGCCTGGATGGCCATTGCTGCCGGGATGCCCCTTGCCATGTCCGCTGGAATGGCCACCGGGATGCCCGCCTCCAGCATGCTTTTGGCGATGCAAGCTATCGGGGCGTTTGCGGAAAGTGCCCTGGCGGCGTTCTTCCGTCTGGCGCTGATTGAAAATGCGGAAATAATGGGGAGCGCAGGTCGCCTTGAGCTCGATCTCCCCTTCCATTTCCCGGTCGTACATCCAATTCAACACTTCTTCATACTCATAGGGATCGATCATCTGGTCCTCGGCGATTTCGACACCGCAACCCACTGGCACCAGCAAAAACAGATGCAATGCCGAAGACCCCAGTTCCTTAGCCAGCGCGTATGTCTCGTCCATCTGATGGATATTGTGTTTGGCGACGGTTGTATTGATCTGATACGGAACCCCAACCTTGCCAAGATGGCGCATACCTTTCAGGGCCAAATCAAAATTGCCGGGTCCTCGGAAAATATCGTGGGTAGAGGCGTCGGCGCCGTCAAAGCTAATACTTACCCGACGAATACCCGCTTTCTTTATCTCTTTGGCGATCGATTCATCTATGAGCGTACCATTGCTGGCCAGAGCAACGATCAGACCGGCGTCACTGGCATAGCGGGCGATATCGAAAATGTCTGGCCGGAAAAGAGGCTCACCACCCGAGAGAATGAAGATCGGTCGGGCGAAAGCGGTAATCTGGTCTATTAGATCAAATGCTTCCGCGCTATTCAGGTCCTGAGGAAGCAATTGATCGGCTACCGTGATGCGGCGACAATGAATGCACTCGAGATTACAGCCGGCAGTGGTTTCCCAAAATATGAGACGCGGAGGGGGATAAGGCATAAATGGCTCCAGAAAAATGAAAGTTTACTACGATCTGTTCAGGATATGATCTAAAGCATAGACAGTTTTCTGGACTTGTGTATGATAATGATCATATTCACGTAATCTTTAATAAGATATTATAGTTTTACTCATGTTTCTGTAGGATTTGAGATCATAACCCAAACCAAGAAGGAGATCAAACGGCTACCATGAAAACGCACCTCACCGAACTTTCCATCCTCCTGCTCTTATTAGTCGCTGCCTGCGCCCCGGTTGCTAGTGTTGAACTACCAGCTCAGGACGCTGTCCCGGCAGAACCCGCCGAAGAGCAATCTGCAACCGAAGAAGCGACAAAACAAGGTGGTATCATCTCCAGAGCGATCACAACCGAACCGTCAGGTCTGGACCCTCACGGTACTCCTGGATCCGGCCAGAACATCCTCCTGCCCTACATTTTCGATACGCTCGTCTATCGTGATGCCGGCAGCAACTACCATCCTTTTCTGGCGGAAAGCTGGGAAGTCTCCGATGACGGCACAGCGATTACATTCAAATTACGTGAAGATGTGAGCTTTCACGATGGCGCCCCCATGGATGCAGATGCCGTCGTCTTCACCTTCGAACGCTTTATGGATTTGGGCTCCAAATCACCGGTTGCGGGTGGTCTCAAGGATATTGCAGCAGTGCAGGCGCTCGATGATTACACCGTACAGTTCACTTTCGAAGAACCGTCAGCCGTCTTCTTTGGAACCATCTCCATGCCGTTTGCCGGTATTGTCAGTCCCACAGCCGTAGCAGAGGCAGGGGACACCTGGCCCCAGCAACCTGTCGGCACCGGTCCTTTTATGATGGCGGACTGGGATCCCGGCGTTGCCATCACTCTGGATCGCAATCCTGACTATCGGTGGGGCCCACTCGATGTCGAAAACAAAGCAGCGCCCAGCATCGATCAGGCCGTGTTCAAAGTGATCCCCGACGCCTCGACGCAGTTGGCTGCTTTTCAAGCAGGTGAAGCGGATGTCATCTTTGTCAACCAACCCGCTCACTTGGCAAAGCTCAAAGGGATTGAGGACACACAGCTAACCGAAGCGGCAATCAACGCTGTGATCTATCTCGGGTTCAACGCCGGCAGCGCACCCTTCGACGATGTTCTCGTTCGGCAAGCGCTCTCCCACGCCGTACAGAAAGATGATATCCTGCAAGCCGTCTTGGGTGGTGTTGGTAAGGTTTCCTGCACGCCCCTGGCCTCTACGCTACCAGGTTATGACGAAAGCCTTTGCGAACACGAGTTGGGCTACGATCCTGTCCGGGCTGAAGAGCTGTTGGTCAAGGCAGGTTACGCTAAAAACGACGATGGAAATTGGGAAAAAGGTGGCGAACTGTTAGCGGCCACCATCCTCACCTCGACTCGCGCTCCCAACGGCGACATTGCCGCCATGCTGCAGAGCCAGTTTGGCGCCATCGGCGTCCCTATCGATATCCTGCAACTTGACGCCAGGGCTGCTATGGGCGCTGCCACCGCCGGCGACTACGACATGATGGTGTGGCGATACGGTTGGAATGACGCCGATGTTCTCAATATTTATCTGGCATCGGAGCGGATCGGCAGCACCAACCGTTCCCATTATAGCAATCCCGACGTCGACGAATTACTTGCTCAAGCGATTCATGAACTGGATGCTGACGCTCGGGCTCAACTTTATCAACAAGCGATCAAACTGATCATGGCTGATGCCCCTTGGCAACCACTCTACGAACCGCTGGATGTCATTGCTGTCAGCGGCCACGCCCAGGATGTCGTCATCGGTCCAATGGGCCGCGTCCTCCTCAACGACGCATGGGTCGCAGAGTAGCTGGCCGTTAGCCGTAGATTGTTAGCTGTTGGCCGTTAGCCGTTAGTTGTTGACTGTTAGTTGTTGGCTGTTTACTGTTTAGTTGTTCGCCACGAATCGCGAGCCCAACCCTGAGATATCCAACCTCCGAAAATGCTACCCTACCTCCTCCGCCGTCTACTAGGCGCCTTCTTGGTGCTCTTTGTGGTCAGCTTCGTCACCTTTTTCCTACTCGATTTCATGCCGGGTGACGCAGCTTCGACGCTGGTGGGCGACTTTGCCAGCGAAGAGCAATTGGCGCAGGTACGCGAAGAGATGGGACTCGATGTACCGATATCCCAACGTTATGTTCAGTATTTCACCCAGGCGCTCTTTCAGGGCGACCTGGGTGATTCGCTGATCAGCGGCCGGCCTGTCACCACATTGATCTGGGAACGTTTCCCCAGTACCCTATTGTTGGCCGTCACCGCACTTTTGGTAGGAGTATTGATGGGCACGGCCATCGGAATGCTGGCAGCATCTCGGTCCGGGGGTTATCTCGATGCAGTACTGATGAGTATCACGACTCTGGGCTTATCGGTGCCGACCTTCTGGCTGGCGTTACTATTGATCCTCCTCTTTTCACTGAAATTACGCTGGTTGCCGGTGGTCGGGGCCGGATCACCCGCCCATCTCGTGCTCCCCACGATCTGTCTGGCCCTGCCCCTGATCGCAGTAGTCGCCCGCTTGATTCGCTCCAGTCTGCTCGACATCAAGGGGGCTGATTTTGTACGTACTGCCCGAGCCAAAGGGTTGCGCAAACACCACGTGTGGCGTAGCCATATCTTGCGTAACGGTCTCATCCCGGTCGTCACCGTGCTGGGCTTGCACGCCGGCCATCTACTGGCTGGCACTTTTATTATCGAGACTATATTTGGCTGGCCCGGACTGGGACGCCTCACCGTGCAGGCCATTCTGGACGCCGATTTCCCCATTGTCCTGGGAGCGGTCATCCTCATCGCCGTAATCTACCAGATCCTCAATCTCAGCGTCGATCTGGCGCAAGCAGCTTTGGATCCTCGCGTAGGGCACAAGGCACTGTGATCGGCATATGAATCGCAGCATCGCCCTACCCGCGCTTAGAAATGGTACAGCTGCCACCGCAATCATGCCACCTGGACGCAGGCGACGTTGGGCTGTATCTGCAAACATGATCGTGGGCATGTTGCTGGTGGGGATACTGATCCTGGCGGCGGTGTTAGCTCCAATCCTGGCGCCGAGCCCCCCCGAGCTCATGGAACCGGCCAACCGCTTGCAGGCCCCCAGCGCTGCCCACCCCTTTGGCACCGACAATTTTGGCCGGGATCTATTCAGTAGGGTGCTTTACGGCGCGCGCTTGGCGATCGTGCTGTGTGTGGCAACGGTACTGGTGTCTGTTCTGCCCGGCCTCAGCGGCGGTCTCATCGCCGGCTACAGGCGAGAACAAACAGATCAGGTTTTTTCGCGCATCATCGACATTTGGTTGGCGTTTCCAGGACTCCTGCTGGCCATAGTCTTGGTCGCCCGGCTGGGGCCTTCACTCAGCACCACGATCATCGCTCTCGGCATTGTTGGCGTCCCCTCCTTTTACAGGTTGGCTCGGGGCAGCACCCTCTCGGCAGGGGAAATGCTTTATGTCGAATCAGCGCGTTCGATCGGCGCCAGCGATACCCGCATCCTTTGGCGACATATCTTGCCCAACATCGTTTCTCCCCTGATCGTGCTTATCACGCTGCGACTAGGGACCGTGTTGCTGGCCGCCGGCGGGCTTAGTTTTATTGGTCTGGGGGCACAACCGCCACAGCCTGAGTGGGGAGCGCTGCTTGCGGCGGGCCGGGACTACATGGACACGGCCTGGTGGCTGGCCCTCTTCCCGGGGTTGGCTATCACCTTGACCGTCATAGGATTTAATCTTTTGGGCGATGGACTACGAGATATCCTGGCGCCCGACGTGCGCAGAGGACGGGGGATATCATAGCTGCTTGCTACGTTGACAACGACCGTTTTTGTCGATCTTGGTAGCGTATTTGACAAGGTGAAGGGGTGACTTGGTGATCGTTCCGTCATCGAGTTGATTTTGCAGACCCTGCTGGAATGGTCGTGGTTTCTTGGCGTACTCTACAACAAAGCAATTTCATTCAAGCCAAAACTAACCCCAAGCTCTTTCATCCTGCGGGCATTGCCTCTACAGCAATCAACTCCTCAATTTGCAGGGGTCGCTGTCCCGTGGCGAACACTCTGGCGAAGAGTTTGTAATAGCCCTCGACAAGGGGGGCGGTGAGCGTCCCCCTGTAGCGCCCCTCCATCTCAGGGTCCGGCCGCATATTGGTTCCCGGGATCGCCCGAGGCTTGGCCAGGCCCATTGCGCCTGGCAGCGATCGATAACTTGCCAGTTCGACTGCGATTCGGGCGTCCGTGACCGGGACAGTCACGGACTCAGGGTGTTCCTTGTGCACAGTGGCCCAGAGTTGGATCGATTCACCTGGCTCGTAGAAATCTTTGTCGGGCTCAAAAGTCAGTGCCAGGCGTGATGTGGCTAACATCGCCCTGCTTAAGCCACGATATTTGTCGAACAATTCCCAGCGCAGCACGGCAAGAGCACTCTCATTGGCATAGATATCACCATGGCTGGCCACAAAGGGCAGGTGATCGGTTGCATCTGCTAGCGTGGCGCTCGCAGCTGGCACTGTGCCATCCCCTATCTCTGTGCTCCACCACTCGATGTCATCCCAAATGTTGTTCTGACCGATATGCACGGTGGCATTACTCACAGTTAAGCGCTGGCGTCCGTAAAAGCAAAGAGTCTCAACACTTGACTCGAGGGCCAATGCCTGACTGAATTCCTTGCCGTCGGCTAGCAGGGTGCGGGACCGTTCAGATTCAAGCCAGGTATCGTTTTCGAAAGGATCGATGACCTCGCTATGCTGATCGAGCAGAAAGGGCTGTTGCTGGGGTACCAGTGCATAAATCGAGGGAAAGGTTTGGAGCAGTCGTTGACTCTCCCCTTTGGCATCGGCCGCATTAAAGGTTCGTCGCCACAGGGTGTCCAGGCCGTATTTGATTATGCCCAAGGCCATGGGGGCGCCATCCCAGGGAGTGGCAAACAAGATTAATCTTCCCACCTCTTGGCTGCCCCCCAACTTTTCGATATACCAACGCGCCACAAGCCCACCGGCGCCATGGCCGATCAACCAGACCTCGGCGCCGGGATGAGTACTACGCCAGCGCTCGATGGCCGTCTGCAATTGGCGAGCTGACACACGATGATCTTGTCGCCAATCATAGGGGAAGGTATAGAGATCCCGGTCGCTCTCTTGATAGCGCTTGGGATTAACTTTGTAGCCCATCGCCTGCAGTGCCTGAATCAGGGGTCTGTAGGGCGTCTGTTTCACCCATGGCAAGAGGAATTGTAGGTCATCGACCAGCCCTACAGCTTGCAGAGCATCATTTGGGTATTTCAACGCATCCATAACCTCGAAAAACCACTCATCCCATTCCGAAGGTTTGACCGGCAACGAGTTGAAATCAGCCCACAAATTCCGGCCCGTTTTACGGTCGCGCAACATACTGCCGAACATGCCGGGCAGAAAAACGATAAAATGTTTGGGTGCGCCTGGGGATTGGATGATCATGCGTTACACGCAGGGAATCCGTCGAAAGCGGGCTATAGACCTTCAGATAATGTTTTGGACAAAGTAGCCTCTTGGCAAGCGTGAGGATCAGGCCGTAGGTCAAAATCTTTTTCTGAACATCTGTATAACGATGCGCCTGTCGAATAAAAGGAGTGCCAAGACACAACGACTATGGTAGGTTCTTTATGTGGAGTTGTCAAAGCACGCCGAATTGAAGATAGATGGCCGTTGTCATAAATTGGGCAGATATGACCCATGATATGACCTCCGGCACTACGTCATATGACGATCCAGCGCGTAGCATGAGGCTGTAATCGAAATCAAACACAGTTCGACATCAGCGACTTTCAGCCACACCACGGAGGCTATCATGTCCACGCAAATGAACCCTACGACCCCCAGCAGTAACGCCCACAAAAGCGCCGTCGCCGGCGCCGCCCTCATCGCCATCGGCGCCCTGGCCCTCGGCGCACAACTAACAGATATCGATCAGCTCGGCGTGCTCATCCCTCTCGCCCTCGGCCTCATCTTCCTGGCCTGGGGTCTGGTTAATCGCAGCTTCGGCCTACTCATCCCCGGTGGAGTCCTCAGCGGTATCGGCGTCGGGGCAATCCTCATCGAACTGACCACCTTCGCCAACGGCGAGACAGCCGAAGGTGGTCTCTTCCTCCTGGCATTCGCTGCGGGATGGGTCCTAATGTCCGCACTGTCGGTGTTCACCGAACAGCGATTCCAGTGGTGGCCGTTGATTCCCGGCGCTATTCTCGCCACGGTTGGCGCATTGTTACTCATCGGCGATGCAGGCATCAGACTCCTGGAGATCGCCGGTCTGATCTGGCCCTTAGGACTGCTGGCCGCCGGTATCTACTTGCTCCTACAACGACACAAGGCTTGATTCAGACAGATCACAATCCCGATCCACATCTGAGCCCCACCAGCGTTGATTCCCTGGTGGGGTCTTTCTATCTCGATCACCCTCCCAACCTCGAACCACACGACAGGTGTTCGCTTTCCTCAGAATTATCAGAATGTGACGACTCCTACGCGCTTGGCCAACCACACTCCCATGTAACTCCCAGATGTGTGGTATAATTAAGCGAGACTACGAAATCGACCAGGACGCCACGCCTTGTGATGCAGGGCAAATTCCGTTCTATGTCCATAGACAGAACACTCTCACTTCACAGAACAGTTATCTATGTTCTGTTCTGAACCCTTGGCGCCGTGTGGCTAGCACCGTAAATTATGGAAAGGTTTTTTGAGCAGATGGCGCTGGCCCTGATCCTCGAGGATATATTGCCGTACAGGAGTAAGCAATGAAATATGCCATCAATGATCATGTCATCCATCCCCATCACGGCGCCGGGGTGATTACAGCGGTGGAGAACCAGGAATTGGTCGAGGGGTTCGTCCACTACTATGTCATCGATATCCCGGCAAAGGATATGACCATCAAGGTGCCCGTTCGGAAAACCGATGTGGTTGGCATTCGCCCCGCTATTTCCGAAGAGATGTTGGCAGAGATAATGGCTACGTTACAGAGTACTCCTGAGGATTTACCCGAGGACTTTAAAAAACGACAGACAGCTATCCGCGGGAAGATCCATTCCGGTCAGGCGCGAAGTGTGGCTGAAGCTATCCGAGATTTGGCTTGGCACCAACAGCGTAAACGCCTCTCGAAAACAGATGCTGATCTTTTGAGAAACGCTCGCGACATTCTCGGTTCGGAGATCGTTGCTGTCAGTGGTGACGATGATACAGTGATTCAGCAGAATATCGACCGGGCGTTGGCAAAGAGTCTGGAGCAAATGAGTGTTACATAACCACAGGCCCTCTGTGGACTGGCCGAGTTCAAAAGGCGAGGATGTCAAAACTTTGGGCCAGATAAATGGGGTAGCGCAGGAACATTGAGGGTGGCGTTTCATGTTTTGGGGGGGCAAAGGTGGGATATCTCTCCCCGCCCTTGCGCTGCACACCAGCGCCGCACAGGGGTGGGGCGCCATGTTAGATATCGCCGTCATTATGCGACATTATGACCTTTGGCACTATGGCGTATGACCGCCAGTCTTGTATGCTTTGTTAGACGGTCAATCGACGCAGAGAGCGAGAATAATAAATGTCCAATATCGTAGAAGTCAGGCAACTGGCAAAACAATACAATCCTCCAGATGGCGTCATGGCCGTACATGGTATCTCCTTTGAGATTCATACCGGTGAGATATTTAGTTTGCTGGGCCCCAATGGCGCCGGCAAAACCACCACCCTCTCCATGCTCAGCTGCCTTC
Source organism: Chloroflexota bacterium (assembly GCA_003353825.1). The sequence continues at coordinate 9,048 of PIVW01000003.1, read as the reverse complement.
TAGCCCAGAGCGATGGTGATGCTTTTGTAGATGGAAACTCAATCTCGGAAGATGTTCTTAAAGTCAAACAAGCTATCGGCGTGGTTCCCCAAGAAATCGCCTTGTACCCCACCATCTCTGCGCGCGAGAACCTCCAGTTTTGGGGGCGGATGTATGGCATGGGAGGCAAGAGGCTCGAACAGCGCCTCAATATCTGTCTGGAGATCGCCGGATTAGCAGATCGATCCACAGACAAAATCGAGACCTACTCCGGTGGTATGAAACGCCGTCTCAACATTGCTGTAGGCCTGCTGCACGAACCCAAACTCCTCCTATTGGATGAACCCACAGTGGGCATCGACCCGCAAAGCCGACGCCGCATCCTCGATACCATAAAAGCTCTCAATGAAGATGGCATGACCGTGCTCTACACCACGCATTACATGGAAGAGGCGGAAGAACTCAGCGATCGCATCGGCATCATCGACCATGGCAAGTTGATAGCCATCGGTACATTGGCCGAGCTTACGCGAAAGGTCGGAGAACATGACAACATACGCCTGCTGGTGGAATTCAATGGCGCCGATGCCGCTGATCTCACTGCGCAACTGGCTATGTGCAAGGGTGTCAGCCAAGTCGTCGCCGACGATAGCACCTTGCTATTGCAGGTAGAGGACGCCGACACGGTGTTGGCTGAAATCGTTGTCTTTGTGAGTCGGACAGGAGCCCATATCCGCCAATTGGATATCCAAGAACCCAACTTGGAGGGCGTTTTCTTACACCTTACAGGTCGAGCATTGAGAGACTGACCATCCCATTATCTATCGATACCATCAGGATAGAATTGTACTAATCCTGTCCCAGTTTCTCTAGTAGATCTGCAAAATCTGACATCGCCTGATCTGCCTCTCGGGCCGTCTCCGGCAGTTGTCTGACGAGAAGGTCGATGAGATCAGCATCGAGATTGTAGGTATAGACATTCCGAACCACATAACGAAAACCACGATATTTATCCAACTTATCGCGCAATGATGGCTCGATGACCGCCGGTCGCACTCCAGGGATTTCAACTGACATCTGCCGCAGAAGATCGATATGCCAATGTGATCCTTCAGGAATAGTTTGATCCACTCCAACCGCAATCACTTCGAACATCCGCTCAATGCCCGAGTAAAAACCGTGAAGATTCAAAGCCGTCGCATCGATATATGAGTCGTCAGGATATCTTGCTGATTGCTCCCAAATTCGTTCTACTCGATGGATTACAAATACCAGGTCTTCGAGCTCTTGACGTAGTCGACCGGCAATGGCCAGGTATGCACCGTTCATAGTTCTATTCCCTCAGCTAGAATGGCTTCAGTTAACGACGGTTTGCAATATACCGAGGAGACAAGATCGATTTTGAACTCAGGATCCAAATCTTGCAACTTGGCGACAGCTACCAAATAATCTTCACCTTGTACACCCCACACCGCCAGATCAACATCTGATCTCAGCCCGAATCTGCGTCCGGTGACCATTGATCCGAACACCAGCACTCTTGTTGCTCCAAAATCCCGCTTTAGTAGAGAGACGGCTTGTTGCACGACCATCCAGGCACGCTGATGGCGCCCTTTCCTCTCCTCCTCCCGCATCATCCATCTTTTCTGAGCGGTGGCTCGATACGTTGCTAGCGTTTCTTCATTCAAATCAGATGACATCAGGCAAAGTGCAAAAGGCAAAAGGCAAAAGGCAAAAATTATCTTAGCTGACGTCGGGACGTTTATCCGATTCTATCACACCCGCTGGCCACAGTACAGAGATTTGCAATGCGCAAAGTTTGGTCCATCGCCTATAAAGACACATTGATACGTTTTCGAGATCGGAATGGCATTTTGCTTATGCTGGTCGCGCCCTTGGTGCTGGCAATCATCATTGGCGCTGCTTTTGGTGGCTTCTCTTCGGACGATGCTCCCAGCTTTATTAGCGATATCCCGGTCATCGTGGTCAATCACGACGCCGGCGATCTGGGTCAGGTTGTTGCCGATGTCTTCATATCTGAAGAGTTGGCCGATTTACTGGACCCGGTCGAGATGGGTGATCTGGTCGGGGCCAAACAGCAGGTCGAGTTGGGCGATGCCCGCGCTGTGATTTACATCCCACCCGATTTCAGCGACACCGTTCGCAGCCAGACAGTCGCCTCTACTGCCATCGATCTATTTACGGATCCAGCAGCCAGCATCAGCCCGGTGATCATTCGTGCGATTCTCGGTGAAGTGATCAATGGATTCAATGCAGGCATCATTGGTGGTCGGATCAGCGTCGAGCAGTTGCTGACGCAGGAAGGCACTTTGGGGCCAGAAGGGGTCGCCCGACCAGAAGGGGTCGCCCGACCAGAAGGGGTCGCCCGACCAGAAGGGGTCGCCCTTCCCACCATTATGGCGGACACACTCAATGCCAATGCTGCCCAATCAGGTAGCGGTATCCAGCTAGCCACCACAGTGGCTGGCAGCACAGATACCGGCAACAACAATCCTTTGGCCTACTTCGCGCCCAGCATGGCGATCCTTTCCCTCATGTTTACCTTGTTCGATGCTTCTCGTTCGATCTTGCGTGAGGAACAGGAGGGCACGCTGCAACGCATGATGACTTCGCCGACCGCTTTCGGCGAGATATTGGCCGGAAAAAATGGTGGTGTATTTGTGACCGGTGTCTTGCAGTTGGCTATATTGGTCGGAGCCTCATCTCTGCTGTTCGGCCTGAAGTGGGGCAGTTCCCCTTTGGCGGTGACACTCATGATCGTAGCCGTGGTGGCGGCAGCCTCCAGCCTGGGTGCCTTTATCACTGCCTTCGCCCGAGATGCCACACAAGCGAATATCATGGGCTCGGCCATCGCCCTCATCTTCGCCATTTTGGGCGGTAACTTCTTCGCGGCCCAGGCCTACCCCGCCTGGTTACAACCCTTCAGCAAGTTGACCATCAACCGCTGGGCACTCGACGGCTTCACCGAACTCTCGTTGCGCGGTGGCGGCTTAGAAGATATCCTGCTGGAAGTGGCCGTCTTGCTGGGGATGAGTGTCGTACTCTTCACGTTATCGGTCTGGCGTTTACCCCGCCACTTTGTGAGGTAGACCATGTACCAGATCTATCATATCGCTCGACAATACCTCACAACCACCTATCGCAGCCGCACCGTACTCCTCTTCGCCCTTGCCATGCCGCTGGTCTTTACTTTCGTGCTTGGCACTATCATCGCTGGTGGCAGTCCAGGTGGTGGCGAACCGCTACGCTGGCCGATTGCCGTTATCAATCATGATACGGGTGGTTTCGGTCAGAGGCTCATCGATCAACTACAAACCAGACCCGACCTAAATTTGCTGTTTCTCGAACCAGATGCTGCGCTCAGACAGATCCAAGAGGAGGATTTGGTTGCTATCCTCACCATCCCCCCACTATTTAGCGAGCAACTGTTGCATGACGGTGAGGCCGAACTGGCATTGGCGACCAGTGCGACGCAGATGATGCCGGGCCAATCGGTCCAGCAGGCAGTGCAGGCCGCGGCCTCGCAAGTATCGGGGGTGGCCCAGGCGGCCAAGACATCTGTCAATGCTGCAATTGCCCTGGAGTTCTTCAGCGCAGGTTCAGACGAAGCTAACGCTTACTTCGATCAGGCCCTCGGTCGAGCTGACGTATTGTGGGCCTCCACCCTACCACTGGTTATTCGAACCCAACCTCTAACACGGCTCGAGAACGGTGACCAAATCCCCGTTGGCTTCCAGCAGAGTTCACCCGGCATGCTCGTTACCTTCGCCCTCGTCTTCATGCTCAATGGGGCGATCGTACTAATACTGGAAAGAGAACAAGGGACATTGCGCCGGCTTCTGGTCATGCCCATGCACAAAGTAGGGATCCTCAGCGGTAAGCTGTTGGCGGTCTTTGTTGCCGGCTTGGGCCAAGCCTTCGTCCTCATCGTTGCCGGCCAGTACCTATTTGGCGTCAACTGGGGAGAGGCCCCCCTGGCTCTGGTGATTCTGGTGATCGCCTTTACCATCTCTATCACAAGCCTGGGAATGCTGATTGCCGGTGTCGCCAAGACTTACGCCCAGGCCAATGCACTCGCCAGCATCCTCATGTACAGCATTGCTGCCCTTGGCGGCGCCTGGTGGCCTGTTGAGATCACGCCGCAGTGGATGCAGAACCTGGCCAAAATCACACCAACCTATTGGGCTATGCAAGGATTCCACGATATCATCACCCGTGGCCTGGGCGTCTTTGCCATCCTGCCAGAAGCGACGATATTGCTTGGATTCGCTGTGATTTTTCTCAGCGTTGGTGTCTGGCGCTTTCGCTACGAATAACCGGCCGCACGGCCAAGAACTCGCTACCACACACAGGTCAGCATCCAATATGACAGACATCATGCCAAAACGCACATTCAATTTGCTCAGCATCTCCGCCTACGTGATCGTTTTTGCGGTAGGCATCCCCATGCTGATCGCCGCCTTTGCTAACGAGGACCCAAATCGCTGGCTGATCGCCGGCCTATATACAGCATTGGTTGTGTTGCTCATTGCCGATGAACGTTCAGTCTGGCCGCACACAAACCTGATGAATCATATGTATATGGCGATCTCAACGATACTGGTGACAAGTCTTGCAATTCTGGACCCAAATGTTGGTGCAGGCATTATCCTGTTCTTTATGTTAAGTTCGCAAGTAACGACCCTATTCCCCTGGCGTACCGGCTTAATCTGGCTCGGAATCTTCACTGTGATAACGGCTATCGTACTATATATTGGCTTTGGTGGGCCTGGGGGTCTCCTAATCCTGCCGATCTATTGGGCCGGTTACGCCTTCTTCGCAGTTTTCGACAACCAGCCTCGTGAAGCTATTGAGGCACAAAACGAGAGCGAAAGGCTCTACCATGAACTTCAGCAGGCACATGATCAGTTACGTGGCTACGCCGATCAGGTCGAAGAACTGACCATCGTCGAAGAACGCAACCGGCTGGCGCGCGAGATGCACGACACTATCGGACACCGTCTTACGGTTTCGGCGGTACAACTAGAAGCCGCCCAACGCCTGATCACAGAAAACCCCGAGAAAGCGTCAACCATGGTAGAGACAGTGCGAGGTCAGATTACAGAAGCACTGACCGAGCTTCGACAGACCGTCGCCGCTCTGCGAGCCCCGGTCGAAGAGGATCTGTCGCTGACCAACTCTCTGCAACGATTGACCACGCAGTTCGAACAGGGGACCGGTATCACCGTAAAACTGGAGCTACCAGATGACCTACCGCCTTTAGAACAACAGCAGCGCAAGGCGATGTACCGAGCAGCGCAAGAGACATTGACCAATGTGCAGCGCCATTCACGAGCCCAGCATGTTTGGCTGCAACTGCAGGTACAGAATGACTCACTTATTCTCTCTATCAGTGACGATGGTATAGGCATTCCCCCCGATCTGCATCCCCGCGGCTTTGGTCTCAAGGGCCTGTCAGAACGCGCCACTCAGCTGGGCGGAGATTTCCACCTTGCCCCAAGGCCAGATGGCGGCACGCAGGCGACATTTCATATCCCCCTTTCCACCGCAGGCAAACGCGATAGCGATATCGAACCAATTGATGTAGGATATTGATATGCCGACGATATCTGGGTTCTACGGAATTCGAATAACAATGAACTACCAGGACCACAATCCGCCTCATTTCCACGCTGAATACCAAGAATTTGAAGTCATTTTAGAGATAAAAACTGGTTCGGTGACTGGCAATATGCCTCGAAGAGCTCTCAATCTAATTTGACAGTGGCTTGATGTAAACCAAACTGACCTACTGGAAAATTGGGAACGCGCTCGAAATAGGCAACCACTCAAATCAATCGCTCCGCTACCTTGAGGGGGAGTTATGATTCTACGTATCACATCCTTCGAACACAGGGAACTCTATAAACTTAGGATTGCGTTCAATAATGGCGCAATAGGTATTATCGATTTGGAACCAGAACTCACGGGTGAGATCTTCGAACCGCTGCGAGATCGAGCATTCTTTCAACAAGCCTTCCTTACCAATAGAACTATCGAGTGGCCGAATGGTGCTGATTTTGCACCAGAATTTCTTTATGAAATCGCAGAGTTGACAGTGAAACCATCCAGTACCGATTATTCACGTTTGGCGGCCTGACTGGAAAATCAAAAATGATCCGATTGATGCTAGTTGACGACCAGCGCCTGATGCGCGACGGTCTGCGCACACTGTTAGAATTGGAAGAGGATTTCGAGATCGTCGGGGAAGCTGAAAATGGCCAACAAGCTCTTGACCTCTACGAGCGTCTGCAACCCGATGTGGTCATGATGGATATTCGCATGCCGCTGATGGATGGCGTCGAAGCAACGCGCCATTTGCACGAACAATGGCCCGAGGCACAGGTGATCATCCTCACCACTTTCGACGATGACGAATACGTTTTCGAAGGCCTGAGAGCGGGAGCGCAGGGGTATCTGCTCAAGGCGGTATCCAGCGCCGAACTCGCCGATGCCATTCGTACTGTAGCGGCCGGTGGGGCGTTGATCGATCCCTCGGTCACGCGTAAGGTCGTGGCCGAATTCGCCCGTATGGCGCCATCAACCCGCCCCCCACAACAAGAGTTGGTTGAATCGCTTTCCGATCGAGAACTCGATGTGCTGCGCTTATTGGCCGAAGGCTTCACCAACAAAGAAATCGCCCAGCGCCTGTTCCTGGCAGAAGGAACGGTTAAAAACTACGTTACCAGCATCCTCGGCAAAATCGGGGCGAGAGATCGCACGCAGGCGGCGCTGCGAGCACGAGAGCTGGGGCTGCTCTGAAGGCAGGGCAGATAACTTGTTCGCGATAAGGGAATACTTTATGTTCAACTATCACCTTCCCACCCGAATTATCGTAGGGAAACCGGCTGCTTTTGCGCTCAATGAGGTGTTGTCCACTCTGTCGGCGCAACGCCTGTTGTTGGTCAGTGACACCGGCTTGGTTCAGCTTGGCGTCGTAGAAGAAATTCAGGCCGGGTTGAACACTCAAGTTCGAGAGATCTCGGTTTTCAGCGATATCAGCACGAATCCCAACACCGTTGCGGTGGCAGCAGGATTGGCACTGGCACGGGAAATGGAAGCGCAGGTTATCGTAGCCTTAGGCGGTGGCAGCCCCATCGACGTGGCAAAAGGGATTGCGATGCTCATGACTAATGGCGGCTGCTACGCCGACTACCAGTGGAGGGGAAGGGCCATCACCCAGCGCAGCCTGCCGCTGGTGGCTGTACCTACCACCGCCGGAACCGGCAGTGAGGTGAGCAAGGTCGCCGTGATCGTCGATCAGGAGAGACCTTTCAAAAAGGGTGTGCTCAGTTCCCTGATGTTCCCCCACAGTGCTGTTATCGACGCCGAATTGACTCGCTCTCTTCCAAAAAGTATGACGGCAGCAACCGGCATGGATACTTTCATCCATGCTCTGGAAGCGTACACAGGTCGCCGCTCAAATCCGTACACAGATATGCTGAGTCTGGCTGCATTAAAAACTACCTGGTGGGCATTGCCACGAGCTGTAAACGATGGCGACGATATGCAAGCACGTGAGGCTATGATGTTGGCAGCGCTGTGGGCGGGCACGGCCATGGACCATGCCGGATTGGGACTGATCCATTCCCTTTCGGGAGCGCTAACCGGCCAACTGCACCTGCATCATGGCCTGACCAATGCCATCCTCCTACCCCACATCCTCCGTTTCAATCTCCCTGAGATCAAAGGCGAGCGCTTTGCTCAACTCAAACAGATAGTAGGTCTCTCCAGCCTGGCTTGCGATGACGCACTTTTCGATACCATCGCAGGTTTTGTCATCGATTTGGGACTACCCACCCAGCTTTCGGCAGTCGCAGACCTAACAGCACTTTCCCAGCCAGCGATTCTGGAAACCCTCATTAAAGATGCGTTGAAAATGGCCATGACGCCGAACAATCCCCGAGAGGCGACAGCACAGGATGTCAAGTTACTCATCGCTGGAATGTGAACATTTGATAGAGTTTCGTGCTTTCAGTCTGACAATTTTATTGTCTTAATTTCTGGTGCGGTTCCGAATCAGCGTCCCACATCGTTACAAATTGATGTTCTGAGGACTAAAGATTGTAGATTGAAGATTATTGAGCAACCACCATGCCCAACCATACGATAAGTCCTGCGACCCGAGAATTTCTCTCAAAATCACCGCACCATCTCTTGATCGATGGTCAACGGATTCCCGCTTTGGCGGGACAAACATACAAGAGCATCAATCCCTCAGATGGCTTGGCCATAGCGGAAGTGGCCTCGGCCGGTGTCGAAGATGTCGATCGGGCGGTTGCCGCGGCCCGAGCAGCGTTTGACAACGGCTGGGGAACGATGCTCCCACGCGAGCGCGAACGCCTTTTGCGCCGCTTTGCCGATCTCATCGCCAGTCATGCCGAAGAACTGGCCGAATTGGAGTCACTAGACAATGGCAAGCCTATCAGCCACACCCGCGCCATTGATAGCAGAGCTGCGGCTAATCTCGTTTACCATTTCGCAGGTTGGCCCAGCAAAATGGCCGGATCGACCGCCCCGGTGTCGATACCCAACCATTTTGTCTACACTCGTCGAGAGCCGGTCGGTGTGGCCGGTATTATCATTCCTTGGAATTATCCCCTGATCCATGGCATGCAGAAGGTATCCCCCGCCCTGGCTTGTGGCAATACCGTCATTCTCAAACCCGCGCAACTGGCGTCACTTCCCCTGTTGAGATTGGGCGAGTTGGCGCTAGAGGCAGGCATACCAGCGGGCGTTTTCAATATTCTCACCGGGCGGGGATCGGTCATCGGCCAGGCTATGGCAGAGCATTCTGGCATCGATAAAATCCAGGTGACAGGCTCCACCGCTGTAGGACGCAGTGTGATCCGGGCATCGGCGGGCAATCTTAAGCGACTTACGTTGGAATTATACTTCACAAGGTCACAAATTGAACTTTTTCGACCTCATCAAAGGTTTGAAAATTTAAGGTTAGTAAGGAATCGAGAGCTTCTTTGTGGGTATCGTGAGTGTGGTCCAAACAATCAG
>PIVW01001588.1 GCA_003353825.1 Chloroflexota bacterium | reverse complement strand
GAAAGCCCTCTGGAGGAACTGTTTAAGGATCAACTGGCCTGCGCCGACATTAGCCTCCTGAACAATACCGGTCTGATAGAGGCAGTCTACCTGGACAAGCTGGAAGCAGAACTTAAAAGCGGGGTGCGCGAGGGGGTGCAATTAGTGCGCACAAGCAATGGTGCGATAGACCCAGCCGTTCTTCTCGGACTTTCAGCTGGAGCTGAGGATGATCTGGACAACCGAAAATCACACCATGAAATCTATCATGGCGGTGACGGTGATCACGATCATGATGATTTTAACAGCTTCGTCCTCGAAGTGGGCAGTGTGCCCGACAAAGAGGCTATGCAGGCCAGGCTTGTCGAAGTGATCAGGCAGCACGATATTTTGCGCCTTAAGGGGTTCGTCGATGTTGAAGGGGCTGGCGCCCGCTATGTGATCCAGGCCGTGGGGCCGCGCATTAACGGTTATTTTGACCGTCCATGGGCCGCCGATGAAGAGCGCAAGTCCTCCCTGGTTGTGATTGGCCGTAAGGGGATT
>PIVW01001587.1 GCA_003353825.1 Chloroflexota bacterium | reverse complement strand
CGCATCATCAAGCCATGCGGCCCATCGTTTTTAATTCGAACGAAAAAGCAAAGGTCACATTTTCGAAGGGTACTAAGAGTCAGTCTAGCGGCCATCAGCACCCGCGAGGGTGTGTTGATCTCACCGAGATACGAGGTGCGACCAAGGGTACGTATGCAGATGCCCTAAGACACGGAGTAGTAAAAGCTCCCCTTTTGGCGAGCCAAAGTAGCCTCGCCGGCAACCAGCCGAACACCCAGGGCATGAGAGGCAACAGCCACTCTTGTCCTGGTAGTCCTGTAATTACGGTATAAGATGAGTTAGTATTGCTAGCTCAAATACCCTAGCTATTAACATACCAGGACGTCGCAACAAGTTGCGACAACGATAGCAACAGGAAGTGCGATCGGCCGTCATCGACGATTGGAAATTCATCAATTTCCGCCGACACAGCACAACTGGCTTCGGAATTCCACAACTGACGCACCTGACGATCGTGTGATTGTAGCTTCACCTCAATGACGCTCTGCTGTGCCATGTTCT
>PIVW01001586.1 GCA_003353825.1 Chloroflexota bacterium | reverse complement strand
GCACCGGCCGCCCAGCGTTGAGGGACGAATAGGCAAAGGTGCCCTCGGTGACCCGTCGTTTCAGGGGCCATGTGGTTCCACCATCGAAGCTGGCCCATACGGTGCCGTGGTGGCGAGCCCTGGTTTCACTAGCTATACCCAATGAAGTGGTTTTTGTGTCGTGCTTATTTGTGTTTTAGGCCCTTTGCCATTTGTTGCTCGTACCTCGCAGGTCGCTTCTGATATTCTCCTGGAAAACGGGAGATCTGCGGAGGGATAGGTGAGACGGACGTAGCGCAGAAGAGAGCGAGAAGTGGAGAAGTGCGATAGAGGCCGCCCGTGATAAGGAGGTACTGGCTACGATACTGTGCCGATGCGGCCGATTGCCCTGATTTACCTGGCCACCCAGAAGTGAGCTCCAGCTGCCCCTTTTGCTTCCTTACCTCTCTGTTCCAAAAGTATAAGAGGTTCGGCGGCGTTTTGGAATAACGCTACCGGGTGTGCCTGGATTGCCTTATAACGCGGCGCGATCGAAACGCACGG
>PIVW01001585.1 GCA_003353825.1 Chloroflexota bacterium | reverse complement strand
CCGCTTGTCCGATGGGGAAAATATCACACCCCTCGAAGCCATGGCTGATGCACGTGATGCGATAAGATGGGTTCGCGAGAACGCTGAATTGCTGAATGTAAATCCCAATCAAATTGCCGCATATGGTTGGTCTGCTGGTGGGCACCTCGCTGCAAGTGCCGCGATATTTGATAATGTAGAACCAAAGGCTCAGACCAGCTGCGTTCCCAATGCGCTAATCCTGAAATCTCCCGCCGTTTCACTCCTTGCGGATAGTTGGTTCCGGCGAATACTGATGGATAGGGCCGATGTTCGAGAAGTCTCTCCAGATGAGCATGTCCGGCCAGGATTGCCTCCTACCCTCATACTTCAGGGGGATCTGGACACAGTTACGCCTCTTGCCTGTGTTGAGCGATTCTGGCTTCGAATGTTGGAGGCAGGTAATCGCTGTGACTTAGAAGTGTATGAGGGTGTTGGTCATCTATTCACCGGCGCAGATCAGTCCGATAATGGGCAGCCTGATTCCGGTGGACAGGTTGCGTTA
>PIVW01001584.1 GCA_003353825.1 Chloroflexota bacterium | reverse complement strand
TCCTCTGGGGACTTTGCTGTTTGTTGTGAAATGACCTCCCCTAAAGGGATCGATATATCAGACCTCATTACCCACGCAAGACATCTTAAATCCAGAATCGATGCTGTTGTTATTCCTGATATGGATAACGGCGTAATGCAGATGAGTGCCTTGGCTTGCGGCGCTTTGATGCAGCAGCAGGGCATTGATCCTATGATTCACATCTATGGCCGCGATCGTAACCGCATGGCTCTTCAGGGTGACCTTCTGGCTGCCCATGTTCTGGGTATCCACAACTTTCTGGTGGTTCAGGGCGAAGAGATGATCAACGGTGATCATCAGGATGCAAAGATCGTTGATGATGTTGATGAAGTCGGTTTGATTGAAATGGTGGCAAAACTTACCGCCGGATCTGACATGGCCGGATTTGATCTGAAGGGCGCACCAACGCTTGCGTCGGGTTGCACAATTGCGCCTGTTGCTGATGAGGCTGCACTTGAAATCGAAAAAGAAAAGGCCGGCAAAAAGATAGAGGCCGGAGCCG
>PIVW01000231.1 GCA_003353825.1 Chloroflexota bacterium | reverse complement strand
GTTACACTATGGCTCTTTTCAATATTTTAGTGCAATGGCATGGTTTTCAGCCCGATTCTGACGGATTTGTTCCCCTTTCGATGGCTGAATTCAGCCTTTGAACTAGCACCAATGGTTAACTACACTTATAACGGCACAAACGACTTAACCAGCGCAGCAGATGCCCTGAGTCGAACGACGACTTACCTCTACAACGGCGTTGGTGATGTGACCCAAGTGGGAAAGCCAGACGCCAGTGCAATGATGGCGACTTATGATGCCGCGGGTCAGATGTTGACCTTGACAAACGAACTCGGCCACACCTGGACCTACACTTACGACAGCGCCGGCAACCTCACGCAGGTGGTCGATCCGCTGGGGAATACAACGCAATATGCTTACGATGCCGCAGGCCGCCAGACCGGCGTCATTGACGACAACAGCCACACAGCCCAGTTCATCTACGACGGCAATGATAACGTCGTCCAGATCATCGATCCCAAAGGCCAGAGCACATTCTTCGAGTACGACCTGAACGATGATTTGGTGCGCATGACTGACCGCAGGGGTGGAATTTGGCTGTATGAATACGACGAAAACCTGAAACTGATCGACGAAACCGATCCTGAAGGTCATAGCACCAGCCACGCCTATGATCTGATGTACAACCGGGTCAGCAGCACCGATTCGCGCGGCAACACCACCCTGTTCCGCTACGACGCTCTCTATCAACTGGTCGAGGTGGAGGATGCATTGGGTGGCAGCACCGCCTACAGCTACGATGCCAACGGCAATGTCACGAGCCTGACCGACGCCCTGAGTTTTGCCACGAGCTTCGAGTATGACGCTCTCAACCGTTTGACGAAGCAGACCGACGCGCTGGGCGGGGAAACGGCCTATAGCTACGATGCCGTGAGCAACTTGGTGGAGCTGAGTAACCCGCGCGGGGCTACGACCACGTTCGAGTATGATCTGCGAAACCGGCGCGTGCTGGAACGGGACGCTCTGGGCGGGGAATGGCTGACCACCTTCGACACCGTCGACAACATGACCGGCGCTATTGACGCCAACGGCCACACTGTGACCTATGCTTATGACGCAGCCAACCGCCTGATCAGCCAGACTGACGGCGAAGGGCATGTGACGCAATTCGGCTACGATGGTGTGGGAAATCGCACCAGTGTGATTGATGGCCGGGGCTTTGTCACCAGCTTTGGTTTCGACACCAATGACAATTTAATCGCTATCAGCGACCCGCTGGGCGGCGTCGCGACGATGACTTACGACGCCGAAGATAATCTAATCAGCCAGACCGACCCGTCGGGTCACACGACCAGCTTTGCTTACGATCTGGACGGTTTGCTGACCACATTGACCGACGCCGAGGGCTACACAACCGCCTATAGCTACGATGCCACGCATAATCTCATCGGCCTGACCAACGCTAACGGCAACACCTGGACGTTTGCCTACGACGAGCTCAACCGCCGTGTGAGCCAGACCGACCCGCTGGGCGGTGTGGCGAGCTACGAATACGACGCCACCGGCCAACAGATTCGTATAACCGATGAGAACGGCGTCGTATCCCGCATCGATTTCGATGGGCTGGGCCGTATGGTTGCCGAAGTGCGTAACGAACAACCCGGCCGGCCCGCCGACCATGAGACCAACGTCACCTTCACCCATGGGTACGATGACGTGGGGAACCGTATCTCTGAGAACGATGCCAATGGCAATGTCTCGACCTACGAATACGATCTGCTGGATAGGTTGGTGCGGGAGACAGACGCCGAGAATCAGGTCACGAGTTACACCTACGATGCCGTCGGGAATCTGGTGGGACTGACGAACCCGCGCGGGTTTAGCACAGCGTTCGAGTATGACGCCGATAACCTATTGGTTGCGGTGACAGACGCCCTGAACCAGGTCTGGCAACTCAGTTACGACGCCGCTCACAACCGCATCGATGTGGTTGACCCACATGGCGTGGTCACGCACAGTGAATATGACGGGCTAAACCGGTTGACGGCTGTGATCAACAACTACCAGCCCAGTGCGGCGGCAGATGCAGAGACCAACGTCACCACCCGCTACAGCTACTATCCTGACAGCACAATGGCGTCGATGACCGACCCCAACGGCAATGTCTCCCTCTACCGTTACGATGGCATCCACCGCTTGACCGAGGAGGAGGACGCCCTGGGCGGGATCATGGCCTACACTTACGACGGTGTGGGCAATCGCCGGATGACGACCGATGCCAACGGCCACATCACCAACAACACTTACGACGCCCTCAACCGCCAGGTCTCTGTGACTGACCCCGAAGGCCATGTCGAAGCCTACAGCTACGACGCCGTGGGCAACATCCTGACCTTCACCAATGGCCGGGGATTTGTCACCCAAACCGACTACGACCCGCTCTACCGGCCCATCAAAGTGACCGATGCTCTGGGCGGGAACGTGTTGCTAACCTACGATGCCATGGGGAATGCGCTGACCCTGACCGACCAGAACAGCCACAGCCAGAGCTTCACCCACGACAAGGTCTATCGCACGCTCAGTCACACCGATGCCGAGGATTATGTCACGGCCTTTACCTACGATGAAAACGGCAATCGTACCAGCCTGACCGACGGCAACGGGCATGTCACGACCTTTACTTACGATGCTCTGGATCGATTGGCGAGCGAGACCAATGCCGAGGGCGAAACGACCAGTTATCAGTATGACGCCCTGGGTAACCGCACCTTTATAACCGAAAACGATGGCGTTGTTACGCTCTATCACTACGACCCCATTTACCGCCTTAGCGGGGTGACCGCGAACTACGTGATGATAGGTGTGGTTGATCACGAGACAAATGTGCGTCATGACTACCGCTATGACGCCAACGGTAATCTCGTCGCCATTAGCGACCCCTTGGACCATGTCACAAGTTTCGACTATGATGCCCTTAACCGCCTGGTGCAGGAAACCAACACTCTTTACAACGTCTGGCAATATGGCTATGATGCCGTGGACAATCTGCTGGCCCGGTTGGATGCCAACGGCGATCTGACCGAATACAGCTACGACGATGACAACCTGTTGATTCACATCAGCTACCCGGACGGCAGCACTGTCGAATACAGTTACGACGCCAACCACAATCGCACGGGCATGGTCGATAGCATTGGCACGGCAAGCTGGAGCTACGACGCCCTGGATCGGATGGCGGCCACGACCGACAGCCTGGGTCGAAATCTGGCTTATGCCTACGACGCTGTTGGCAATCGCACCGCCATCACCTATCCCGACGATCGCACCGTGGGCTACAGCTATCTGGACAATGACTGGCTAACCTCGATGACCGATCCTGAAGGTAGCGTCACTAGCTACACCCGCGACGGCGTTGGCCTTACCACCTTCATCGATAATCCCAACGACACCGTGGCGGAGATGGCCTATGATGATGCCAACCGCCTGCTGAGCGTGGTCAACCGCCAGACGGTGGGGGCCAAGAAAACGATTGGGGCGTTCGAGTACACGCTTGATGCCGTGGGCCAGCGGGAGCAGATGGTGGCCGAATATGGCTGGCGCAAACCGGCCATCGTCACCAGCGACTACCAGTATGATCTTCTGCGCCGCCTGACGCGGGTGGATGACAGCGAGGGTGTGTGGACGGCGTACGATTTCGACGCTGCGGGTAATCGCCTAGAACTGCGCACGAACGACGACGCTTTCTCCCCCCGCCCCTTCGACGCCAAGACCCAAAGCTACAGCTACAACGACGCCAACCAACTGCTGTCGGTGCTCAACGACACCACCTTCAGCAAGGGCAAGGGGCAGGATCGGGCCGAAAAGGTGGCCCAGGCCCTGCACGCCTTCCGCCATGAGGTAGCCGCCCAGCGGGGCAAGCACATCAGCGAAGCCGCTGCCGATGATCTGTTGGCACAGGTAGATGTGCTGCTCGCCGACCTGGATGGCAACAAGCCGCCCAAGCAGAATGCCGTGGCTCAAGACATCGCCGACTTGCGTGACGCCGTAATCGCTTACCGAGCCAGCGGCGATATCGACAGCGACGGCATTGAGAACAGCCTGCTGGTCAAGCTGGACAAGGCGGATCGAGCCAACAGCGGCGGCAATGGCGGCCCCGGCGATTTGCAGACCGAGACCTTCAACTACGACGCCAACGGTAATCGCATCAATCACCATTTCCCCGGCCCGCAAGGCCCGCAGATCCAGGGAACGGATTACACGTACGATTACGAGAACCGCCTGCTCCAGGCCCTAGACTACCAGGCCAACAACCAAGGCAACCGCGTGGATCGGGCTGTGACCGACATGCTGTATGACGGCATTGGCCGACGGCTGGTTATGACTTACGACCCGAAAGTAGGTAACAGCGGCAGCAAACGCAGCGATTACGTCTTCGACAATCTCGACCCGGTGGCTGAATACGACCTGTGGAACAGCCATCGCCGCAACTTCTACCGCGGCGACCTCAACCGCATCGCCTCCATGCAGACCTTCCCCAGCGAGCAGATGAGCTGGTATGCCTACGACGGCCTAGGCAGCGTGGTCGGCCTGACCAAGGAAAAGGGCCAGAGCGTGCACAACTACCGCTACGATGTCTATGGCAGTGTGATACCAGTCAATGGCAACTGGACCGAGCCCCACAACCATTACACCCACACCGGCCAGGAGTGGGTGGAGAGTCTGGGCATGTTGCACTTCTATGCTCGTGATTACGACCCGGTGACGGGTGTGTGGATGCAGCAGGATGTGTATCGTGGCCGGCTGATGGAGCCGGTGACGTTGCATCGATATGGGCATGTGGGAAATAATCCAGCTAATTACATCGATCTACTTGGCTATGATCGAATAAACCGGGACAATTTGGCATGTATGGTACAGTCACCCGCGATGTGCATGGTTCCATTAGTCGGCTGTGGCTACAATATGAGTTGCGCAGTTCTGTCACTAAATGACGGAACAATAGGAAGTGCAGGATACCTGAATATGCTTAAGGACAGTTTGGATCCGTCAGTCAAACTCGATGCCCATCATAAACTTGAGCTTCACTCCATTCCACTCAAAGATGTCAGGCAAATTCACATTCCTAACCACCAACGTCGTCTACCCAATAGCAACACCAAGATTACGGTGTCTGAGTCTCAATATCCGAACTGGAGAGATACGAGGCACAACGACGGAGTAAGAAAGTACAACAGCAATGTACGAAAGATCAATGGAGCTGTGGGTTTCTTGAGTCTAGGCAGCGATGCGATACACTTTGCCGCGGATTGGAAAGAAAGCAACCTAGATCAGGCGGTCACAAACTTCATGGACAGCCTTGTCCCATATTTCGGTCCTGGCCCAGGACCTTACACGCAGCTAAGGCTCATCATGGATGAGGATTTTCGACAGGAGTATCAGACGGATACCCATGAGATGCTTGAGCAAATGCCCAACTGTTCAGATGTTGAAGACCCCAAATCAATGGTTAACTGTGTTTGGAGGACATAGATCTGAATCTGGCCTATTTCCTCGTCAAGTGTAATTTGACAAGCAATTAGACCGACTTACAACATCCCTTTTCTCGCCAGCAGCGTGCGTCCTCACATTCACCAACCGTTGTTCTCTTGAAACCCCCTCATAGGAGACATTATGAATCAATACCAATATCGCGTCGTTCCCTTCGTCGGCCAGCTCAAGAGCGGTGTCATCAGCTTCGACCAGGTGATTTTTCGGTGAGCTGTGAGTTGAGTGAATAGCTTCTGCGTAGCAGTTTTCGTGAATCAGGCCGCCTGCTTGTCCTTTTTGGATGGGCAGGCGGTTTGTATTATCATCTCCCGACCAACCTTTTCCGCTCGACCATTCTGCGGCACGATCCCATTACTCTTTAGCCCCACCATCAACTCTCTTCCTCCCGATGTCATACTGCGAGCAGTCTCATGGGCTACTATCCCAGCTTTGCTGAACAACTTGAAGATCATCTTGTCAAACAACAGCGTTCGCAGGCTTGACTGGCACAACGATTGAAGGCTCGTTGTAGTACTAGATGTTCCCGTGAATCAGATCGCCCGCTTGTCCTGCGTGGACGAGTGGGCGGTTTGTGATTTGCTTCTCCCGGCCATCCTTTACGACCCGACCATTCTGCGGTACGATCCCACCGTTCCTTCTTCCGGCCATCCCCTGCCTTCCTACCGAATTCACACCGTTAGCAGCATCATGGGCTACTATCCCGACTTCGCAAAATTATTAGACGACTATCTTTATGAGCAGCATTGTTCGCAATCGTGGCTAACGAAAAGGTTAGGAGTCAGACCTAGCGCCGTGAACCGTTGGTGCAAGGGCGAAGTTCGTCCAAATAATCCAGAGACCATCATCCGCCTTGCCGATTTGTTTGGGGTTCACGAGCAGGCGAACCAGCAGGAGTTGCTAGCAGCTGCCGGTTATGGTTATCAGGATACACCGGAAGGAGAGACCGTGGCATCAACGAACAGCAGCGGGAAAAACCCAGTTGCACCTGTCATGCTGCCACGGCTGCCGACACCGGGTGTGTAGGCCGAGATGATGTCTTGGACACGGTGGGGAAGATGCTGGCGAGATGACTATGCCATGTACGACGCATGTAGCGCCTGTGGCATTGCGGGGGCCGGATGGCATCGGCAAGACCCACGTGGCACGTGGGTGCTAACCCTAAAGCAATAAAACAAGCAATTGGAATGTCCTCCCATCAAATTTGAAATGACGGAACAAAGCCTAGCGGTGAAGCAATAGATATTTGTTTCCAGACTCGTAATCACAGGTGCCAACACTTTACGTAATTCGGGTTGTTTGTAACGAAACATGACTCCGCACAAACCAGACCGTCCATATACACGCTAGCGCCCGAGTCCAATCGCTCCCGTGATGAATTGGTCATTTCACACATGACCCAACCTTGATTTCTACCTCTGGCGCCAGCACCGCCAGTAAATCGAGACGCTCATAGGTATTACTTCTGAAGGTATTCCAATGAATACATGCCCACTCCGAGCACCGGCGAGAGCGAATATGTCGAGTTATACAACGCCAATCCCTTCGCCGTGGATGTAAGCGGCTGGCAGATTGACGATTCCGAGGAGGGAAGTCGTCCCTATACACTGCAGGAAGGGAGCGGTATTCCTGCCAACAGTCATTTTCTGGCAACCCGCAGTTTCGGGCTCAACAATAGCGGCGCTTGCGTGCGCTTGCTGGCGCCTGACGGTTCGTTGCGTGCTGCCATGCCTTTACCTCGTTTAACGCTTCTTCAAGCGGCTCAACTTACTGCCAAACATCTCGATAATCGTGCTCGTTCTCGAAAGTCACGGGTGAAAAGAGCCCGCAGTTCATGAATCTAGCCAAATTCTTGATGATCGTCGGAATTTCCGACATCATTTATATTGAGATACGCCGCTTTGCGATGTAGATCAGCCAGCAGAATCGTCTGCTGTGTTTGTCCGCGTTTTTCTTCTGAACCATGATTGTAGCTGATGCCCTAAAATCTTACTCAGCGTCGTAGATTAGACTGAAATTCGTACGTTGAGCCAACTACATCGAGATAATTACAAAATATACCGCACTACTACCATGCTTTTTGGCTCCCTCTGCCATTCATTACGGCCCTCTACATCTGGCAATCTGAATCTAACATTGTCAATCTATTCAACCGGCGGATGCCACCCCGCAGAACCCCACCGACGACGAGCACGCACAAGATGTTTATGATTCAATCGCAAAGCAAGCACCGTCGCCCGGCCAATAGCGGTCAGGCCAACGATTTCAATGCTGCTTACACTCCAGCGGAAATGGTCTTGCCATTTCTGTTTGCGAGGGTTGAAAAGCGGCGTCCATTCATCCGCGATGGGATCCGCTCCATGAGTCTGGACGCCCTTGTGTCCATTGCACAACGGACATGCCAGCCAGAGATTGTCCTCGTCAGAAGAGCCGCCAGCAGCCAGAGGAATGATGTGTTCGACGTGCATGGGCATGGCGGTAAACGACTGCGGCGTCAGGCAATAACCGCAACGATATCCCGCATCGGCGGCAATTTTCTTCCGCAAGGATTTGCGAATGCGAGGGCGAGACAAGGTAGAAAGACTACGCCTGCATGGGAACCCGATACCCGCGCCGGGCCAGAAGCAGCCAGGCATGGGCTTTCCGCACCGTCAGCCTGCCATATGCATCCAGTAATTCCTGCAAACGACTCTCCTCTTCGAGAAGCAATTCTCCAGCCTCCTGACGATCCAACAACGCTTGTAATGCTACCTGCTGGTCTACCGCCAGCATGGAGCGAGCCTCCTGCCAAAGCGAGGCGTCATCCAATAACGCCATTGCTGCTAACTCGACAGCTTCATCGGCGGGAACATCGTCCAGCGGAGGTAGCGCCACGGCGATGCTCTCCTGCAACACAACTTCTAGCGGCCGTTGCGTCGCCTCGGCCATCTGATGAGCGGAACGATAAATTAAATTGGGCAATTCTAAAGTAATTGTCTGCGTATCCATAGTTTTTTCCACCGAAGAACGTGTATTCTAGAAACAGCGTATCATAAAACGAAACACACAACAAGGAGACCCTGTCAACGACAACATCGATTGGGACCCACGCATTCACCCGGAAGGATACTGGGTGGTGTTCGTAACCAATCGGGTAGTGGTTACATATTGACTGAAAATGCTCCAATTGATATTCTGCGTTAAAAGCAATCGAGCGGAGTACCATTATCTCGACTTTGGCCATTTTCGATGAAGAGAAACTGGGGAGACAAAGGCAAAACCTGTAGAATGTGAGTGCAAATAACCACGTTCATGGAGGAAGTCAATGTCACCCCCAGCAGCAGAG
>PIVW01000781.1 GCA_003353825.1 Chloroflexota bacterium | reverse complement strand
CTCTGCTGCTGGGGGTGACATTGACTTCCTCCATGAACGTGGTTATTTGCACTCACATTCTACAGGTTTTGCCTTTGTCTCCCCAGTTTCTCTTCATCGAAAATGGCCAAAGTCGAGAGCATAGCCCTCATCGCTAATTGTAGGCGAGAGATCACCCTCGTCAACCGCATCCACCAAATCCAACAACAGGCCGGCTACCGCGAATTCTTCATCGGTCCAGGCCAGATAATTCACCTCTTCGTTGGTTTCACTTTCGAGATTGACGATGGTATAGAGTTCAGGACGAGGATCCTTGTCGATATCCCGCGCCACCATCATGGAATAGAATTCGGCAAATGCCTCGACCCACGAATCTGTGGTCGAGGCATTTGGATAGCCCATGTGATTGCAATTATTGCCAGGGGCTGCCGGATTGGGGCAGCCCATGCTGTCGCTGGGTTGAACATTGCCATACATGTCTGCCATGAGATGATGTCCGAATTCGTGCCATTCGCGGTTGTCAGGGCGATTGCGATCCTTGTAGGAGCTTGACGCCGCTGCGAGATTGACAAACGGATCGGCGCCACTGCGGGTGCCATTAGTAAAGGGCCCTTGCCAAAATACCCCGGAGTTTGTTGAATAGGCAATGATATCCACCGGCAACTTGAAATCCAGCGGCTGCTTCAATTGGTCGCTGAGTTGCCAGGCCTGATGCGTGTGGTAGTAGATCGCGCCCAGATCGTCGAGATGATCGACGCTGATTTGAGGGTTGGTTTTGATGTTGGGCCCTTTTGTGAACTTAAAATCCCGTAACATGGGGTTTTCTTTTGCGGTTGTCACGAAAGGCCCATGCGTCGCATAGGCCTGGAGTGCATCATTTCTATAATCGATTCGAAACGTGGCGGGGTAATTCGCCGCGTGTTTCAGGGTGACACTCATCGTCAGGCTATCTGTGATGGGGACACCAGATATCGTGTAACGTCCATCAGGGGGTTGGCTGACGGCCTGACGCAGCACTTTGCCGTCTCGCACCACAGCCACGGGGACACCGATCAAAGGATATTTATGATCAGGCACAGAGACTTTCCCCATGATCGTGGTGGTGGGCTCTGTTTGTAGTTCGTAGTTGAGTTGTATGGGCACAAGATCAAACGACTCATAACAATTCCAGCCATCACAATAGCTTATTGAGATCACAAACCTGAAGATGAATTTCAAGGCGTCATACCCCGAAAAAAGGCGATCGGCCGGGTCATAGCTACAGCCGAATGATTCAAGCTGCAATGTGGCTGTGCCCTGATTCCCACCCACGAGCGAATTACTCTCTTTCTTCTCGCAATCATGTCGCCCAAAGGCACGGTAGAAGTCGTAGAACTCGGCCTCTATGCTGGCAACGCCGGTTCTGTACTTGGGGATGAATTCCCAATTGTAAGACGCGTTGGCGCCATCAATCATAAAGATAGTTTCTTCGTTAGAAGTGATTTGCTCAGGGAGGCTGAAATTCATAGATCCGCTCATCGTGCCTGCCGCTTCGGTCGTACCTTGCCATTCAGCTTTGAACGTCCTCCCGACACTGATTGAGTTAATGCCCATAGCGTCTTGTAATTTCTGGTCTATCCAGACCTTGTCGAGAATCCAGACATCAGCCGCGTCAGGTTCCACGCTATTCTGCTTCCCACCATCGGGAGAACCAGCAGCCCCCAAAGAAATGATCAAGAGGAGAAGTAACATAACTTCCACGAACATGATCAAGACCAAGCGCCATCTTCGAGTACGCACCAAATGAAACACCATTGACAAGCGATCCATTGATCAACCTCCGTTCCAACAGACTCATGATCGTGAGATCAATTGCTGGGCAGATCTTCTGTCGCCCGGCTCGTTCTACGGTGATTGCCAGCTAATGCGATGGGGCGTTGGTGTAATCCCTACTATCAGCTGGCGTTGAGTTGATGGAGCCGCCCGTTCCCTGCAAAATCGATGTTTGATAACTGGTCAGCAATCACTATTCTTACACATGGTCTACCCTTCGTCTATGATGCAGATCATAGACCGTAGTGGCTCTTTGGGACTTCGCGTGACGATCACGAATTTCCGTTGATGATTCCCCCACACCTAGTGGCTGGTTGTGTCAAGCGCCTAGATATAGTGTGGGAGAAATCCGTATCACGCGAAAT
>PIVW01000780.1 GCA_003353825.1 Chloroflexota bacterium | reverse complement strand
TTCACATCGGTGACGTGTTGGCCCAAGAGTAGCTGATAGGCAATGGGTTCCGTGGTGAAGGTCCAGGGCCCCCCTACATAGGGGCTGTTGGGTTCTGCATTGTTAATGTCATGGATCTCCCACTCGTAGGTCGTGCCCCAATCCAACAGCCCGTCGGGGCTCGGATCGTATTCCGTGACCGCCGTGTTCTCCATCGCCAGCCCTCCCTCGAAATAGACATCGTGGGTGACGGCACGTTCTCCTGGTATCCACTCAAGCACTGCGTCGCGGTCGACAAAGCTAGCCCCATCCTCGGGAGAAGAGGGGCGGGGTGAATCGCTGGCACATACATAGCCAAAATCGATACAGGTGCCACCGGCCGCAATAGCCTCGGCAACTGTTTCGAATGGCCCGTCACCCCCGACTATGCGGAACGCCGCATCATCTCCTCCGGGCAAACCGAAGTAGTCCCACATAAAGACGTCGTCACTCAACATCTCTTCGGTAAGCTCAAACACAACGGAGCCATCTATGATCTCGATGTTGGTAAGGCTGTCGCCGACTTTGAGTAAGGAATAATAAGGCTCTCCTATTCCATGAAAGTTGCTCTCGATGACCTCCACCGTGGACAGATCAATGAACTCGCCATTTTCGTCATAGCCGGTCATTGTGATAAGATCGCCCGGCTGGGCATTCGGGGGGCAAATGGTGAAGCAGACAGGGATTTGAGCGCACACGATAGTCGGCCACCAGGCCGCCGATAAAAGCAACGCCACGATAAACAATATGAAAGGTCGTCTTGACGACATTTTACCTCCTTCGTAGTACCCTCATACCCATTACAGCCCACAACTAGCTGGTATCCACCCGCTAGGGCCGTAACTTTAGCTTACATTTTCATCGGCATTATCCATACACCATTTTGCGACAATCATCAGTCATTTTCCGCCAAATCTACCACGCAAGGGAGTCCGAATCTGTGTTTCGTTATACACGGAACGTCCAGTCAGAAATCACAGTCAATTATGTATATTGATTCATCGTCACGTAGTTCCATGCGACCGCCGTTTCCAGAATGGCTCTCTTGGCAATCCGAGCGATCCGCTCGACGATCTCACAGATTGGGCTACGATTCGGCAAATCACCGCTGGTGAAGTTGCAATAGAGATTATTAAACGGTTCGTCCCATCCTGTTCCTAATACACCTGTGATTCCCGCATTGTTAATCTTCCCTACGCTCGCAGCGGATAGAGAACATCACCTCGTCTCCTTCTTGCTCTGGCGGCTATTCAGCAACCACCTCGATACTTGCCCAGTAGCCAGCCTCATCGTGCCAGCCATTGGCCAAGTTGGAGAGTGCTAACTTGGCCTTCGTGCCGGCAAAACTCGACAGGTCAACCTCCAATTCCATCCATCCATCCGTCGATGCAGCCTTGCCAATATCGGTTTCCATGAGAAAAATACCGTTGGCTTTAATCAACAGGGTCCAGTCGCCTTCCGGGTGGTGGCCGACTACAAGTCGTAATACGGGCTTACCTTCTGGGACATCGACCTCTGCTGATAACTTGCATCCAATAGCTTCGTTCAATGGATGTGTGACTAGAACATTCTTCTTGCCATATACTTCAGCGTTAATGCCAGGATTACTATCGTCCAGACAGTTCTTTGCGGACCAACCGGGGGCAAACTTTGCAACCTCAGCATTGATGTCTATAGGTCGTGCTGCTCCCCGCATTCCCTCTATTCCGTGGTAAAGTGCGGTGTATTCAGCCTTGGTCTGGCCGGCATCGGCGAAAGGCACAAGCATGAATACCTTCTGATAATCCCACTGCTGAACAGCGCAGGAGTAAACGACTGTTTTTGGCCACCAGCCCTCTTCAGGGAGGCCGCCATTGGCCTTAATTGAATCATCAAGTGCAAGAACCTGTGGTCCACGTGCAAATGCCTTCATGTCTGACTCTGCATCGGTATCGTCTATAACGCGAACTGCAATGGGAATGGTAACCTGAACCTTATCGCCCGGGGTCCATTCTCTTTCGATCTCAACAAGGCGATTGCCTGATGGCTCATAGGTTTTGCCATCAACAGACGCTTGGAATCCTTCCGCCCATACGGGTGCACGAAGTACAAGAGGGAACTTCATTGTCTTTTCAGGATTGACTTCAATCTAGATGTCG
>PIVW01001583.1 GCA_003353825.1 Chloroflexota bacterium | reverse complement strand
TGATGTTGTCGGAAAGCCAGGAGCGTATGCTCATGGTGCTCAAACCCGAGATGGAAGAAGAGGCCCAAGCCATATTTGTTAAATGGGGCCTGGATTTTGCCATTGTCGGCAAGACCACTGCCAGCTTGCGCTTCTGTATCTTTCATAATGGCGATAAGGTGGCGGATCTGCCTATCAAGGCGCTGGCCGACGAGGCGCCGGAATATGATCGTCCGTGGCTGGCGCCCGCACCGCACCCGCTGCTAAAGGCTAGCGACGTTGCGCCGCCGGACGATATTTGCCGTGCGCTACTGACAATCCTTGGCTCGCCCGATATCTGCTCACGACGCTGGGTATGGGAGCAGTATGATTACCTAATTCAGTCCAACACTGCCCAGATCCCCGGCGGAGATGCCGCTGTGCTCCGGGTTACAGGTGCCGCGCACAAGGGATTGGCAGTTTGTGTCGACGCTACCCCCCGCTATGTAGAAGCAGACCCGTACGAGGGTGGAAAACAGGCGGTAGCCGAGGTCTGGCGTAATCTC
>PIVW01000779.1 GCA_003353825.1 Chloroflexota bacterium | reverse complement strand
ATCCGTCGCTAATCCTAACCCTACTATAGAATTTAGCTATATAAATATCCTATTTTAAAATTACCCATGCACACCAAAAAGTGTTTCGAAGTACCCGCCTCACAGATCTACATAAATCTCCCATGAGCACTAGCGCTGACGGAAGTCGCCATCTTAAAAATCCTGGGTGGTTTCGTCAACACGTTTTTCGATTTCACTCGTTTTACTAGACCCATTTGCAGCCTTTCTAGTTTGCTGAGGCCGCTAAGTTTATGTTGAAAGGGAACATGAATTCCCACTGATTGTTCCGCCACTCTTTTTAATTCGCTCATTCTGAAATTCAAGCGAATTTTGACACCTTTGTGGCCGTGAACGGGCTGGTCTTGCCAGCCGTCTGCCGTAGCGGGCACCTTGCTGTACGTGTCTCTATTGTTGACCCGTGCTTTGCTGCGGCTTGTATTATATGTATTGCGCCTAGCCGCTAGACTGCCATATTATCATGTCTGAATCACCCGATATTACAACATTTCCCACGCCTTTTGTCCCGACTCCTTCTTCGAAGAGAAAGCGGATTCGACCTGGCCGTGTCGTTGGCTCAGGCCCCCGTCCTGGCCAAAAACAATGCCACCATTGTGGGAAGATCATGTCGGCCTACGATCTTCATGAATGTTGTAAATTTTGCAGGGGTTCGATGTGTTGCTGTCTTGCCAAGCCCTGTCAAATTTCTCAGGCTTGGTCATCTGCGGATTTCAGTAGGTACAACTTGCCTCCAGAATCTCAAGATCCCACCCTTGATGACGCTATTTTAGGTGGGGTTTCTACAGATGCAGTACAACACGATTCTATAGACGTGGTTTCACTGGACGCCGATCCACATCTGTCTGACATCGATTCGGGCAGTCCGGTTGCTCCATTGAAAATGCAGTCTTTTCGCCGTCCCTCCTCTGATGTTTCTTCTCGTGAAGAAGGGGGGGGGCGTGACACTGGTGTACGGTCTTCAGTTCTGGTCCCACCTTTTTCCACTGTGGGCTACGACGAAGCGTGTGCTGCTAATTTTCGCTTTGGTAACCATCCCTTGTATACTGATTACGAACGGCATGGTTCACACAGGAGAGATCGCCAAGATGATTATTCCCGTTCTTCACATCATTATGATAGGGAATATTCTTCATCTTACAGACACCGGGAAGAATTTTCTCCGCGTCGGGGCAGATCTCCGGTTCGCCGGGGCCACTCTCCAGTTCGTCATCGACGTCACAGAGACTCGCGATCTCCGGATCGCCGGGGCCACCGGCATGCTAATTCTCCGGCTCCCCATAGAGTCTCTCTACCGGGTGACACAAGATCACATGATTAAAGCCACCGGTCACCAAGATCGCCTAGACATCGTTCTTCGGGTCACCGGCGGTCATCAAGCCACCGGCGTTCACCGGCGGCTATATCTCCGGTAAAGACGTCTGCAGATCGTACATCTACCGGGGCCAAGGCTTTGGTTACCGGGAAATCACCAACGGTTTTGACCACCGGTAATTCGGCGCAGTTGATCACCGGTCCTCCCAACCCCGGGTCCTTGGACACCGGAGTTTTGGTTACCGGCACTTTGGCCTCCGGTCCTCCGGGACCCATGGTTGCCGTCAACTCGGCTACCTTTAGGCCACCGGGGCCACCGGGTCCATCGGGGCCCTCGGTTCCAATGGTCTCCGACGTTTTGGTCTCTGCTAGTTTACCGGTACCCATGGTCACCGGCAACTTGACTACCTATAGGCCACCGGGTCCACCGGGGCCACCGGGACCACCGGGGCCGCCGGGTCCACCGGGGCCCTTGGATCCATTGATCACCGACGATTTGGTCTCTGCTAGTTTACCGGGACCCATGGTCACCGGTAACTTGACCTACGATAGGCCTCCGGGACTTGTGGTCTCCGGCACTTTAGTCTCTGATCGGATTCCAAGACAAGTGGTCACTGATGCTACCGTTTTGAATGCTGATCGGTCGCGAAGCCATTCGTTTCCCGGGTCCATGGACTCTGGCCGGGTTCCGGGACTTGTTGTTCCCGGGTCTTTAGACTCCGTTCAACTTTCTAGTCCCTTGGCTACCGATCTTTATCCGAGGTTTTCGGATAACCAGCTTTCTTCGTCACGAAGCCATCTTGTGCGGGATTCTTCTATGTCAAGACGTCTT
>PIVW01001582.1 GCA_003353825.1 Chloroflexota bacterium | reverse complement strand
AGTTTTCTCTCAGCGCTAATGTGCTCCACCGCGGCGACCGCGGCAATGGCCTGAGAACGTGGCTCACCGCTATACTCGCGTACCAGAACCTGGGAGAGCACCTGGTAGCGAAACAAGGCGTCGTCTGAAGGCTCGTTTAGTAGGGGCAGGTCGTTTTTCATGGAATCACTCCTTTCGAAAGTTTTTGTGCCCCATTTTAATTGCGCCCAGCATGGCCGTCAAAAAGCAAATTTGTGGACAGCCGGGCCTTGGTTTTCTATCGTGGTGATGCCCGTGTTCTAATGGATCGGTAGGGTGATAAGCGCAATATCTTACGCTGGGGATCCCATAGTTGCAGTGCCGGCCATAGACAGACACCGGCGCCGACATCAGCTAGACGTTCAAACAAAGATGTTGATGGCTCAAGAGCGTTGAGCACATGGCAGATGGCTTGGCCCTGGTTTTGGTAATTAGCATGCGCTTGAATAAGTGCGGCGCTGTCGTGAAGCAGTTGACCCGGCACAGCCAGTATCTGTGCGGTCTCTT
>PIVW01001581.1 GCA_003353825.1 Chloroflexota bacterium | reverse complement strand
CAATACGGTTTACTGGGGCGGCGGCGGTGATGTCGGCCTCATGGTTAACGGTGATTTTTATGGAGAAGCCGGCGATGATTACCTGCTGATGTCCAAAGACAATGTAAGTACTGAGAGCGACGGCGGAGCAGATAACGATACCATCGTGATGAACGGTACCTGCGCCTCCGTAACAGGGGCCGGCGGCACCGATACCTATGTCCTGGGATATGAAGCTAAGATTGATTCACTCACGGCGGATACGGAAGATATTATTTTCCTGGGGGATATGGTGGGGTACGATACATCCTTCATCACAAGTACCAACATAGACGACTGGCTTACGTTTGAAAAGGACGGCGGTGAGCTTGTCATTACCATGAAAGATTTCAACGGCGGGGATGATGCCTCGCTTGTTGTGGAAGATTTTTTCGCCCTTGGCGCCAATTACAGACCCGATGTGGTGCTGGCATACTGGGCTTCCGACGCAAGTGCTCTGAACACCACAAGAGATAATGCCGAAACCAATGGGGACGATATGTTTTC
>PIVW01000230.1 GCA_003353825.1 Chloroflexota bacterium | reverse complement strand
TTTCGCGTGATGCGGATTTTCCTCGCACGATATCTAGACGTTTAACACAACCAGCCACTAGGTGTGGGGGCATCATCGACTGAAATTCGTGATCGTCACGCGAAGTCCCAAAGAGCCATAAAAATCAAAAGGCAAAGGGCAAAAGGTAAAAGGCAAAGTTTTGTCCGCTGTCGGAAAAAGACTCCAGCTTGGACTGGCAGTCTTCAAGACATTTTCATCGTTGGTGGTTTGCTGACGATCGTGGCGACTGCCTGGAAGAGGGGTGGACAGAAATAAGAGACAGGGAAAGGGTGGCAAGAGTGTGCGGCGCCGACGAAGTTCGAACTATATGATTCAAACCCTACTCTCTTTCTGACTCAAAAGTGATATCTGAATAGTATTCGCCATCCAGCGGGCCATTGGGCAGCCACATGCTACGCGAGGCGCTATCTGCCTGACTTTTGGTGGCCACGCCCAGACGAACATGGTAGATTTGGCCATCAATGCTTACTGTCGGCGTGGCCTGGATGAGCACCATATCCCGAACGAAAAGGGGTCGAGCATAATCCTTGAAGGTACTGCGCGAGGGGCTGTTCCAGAAACGACTCGATTGGCGATTGATGACGAGCTGGCTATAGGTTTTGACGATGTTCATACGGTTGGGGGGACGTTTTTGCTTGGCCCGTAGCTTTTGCCAGGCTTTGTATAGTTCGTCGAGGAACACTTCGGCATCGACTTCACGCTGGATGATCGCTTTTTGCTGTTGGCCGTATGCCTTGAGAATAGCGTTAATCGACAGCGGAATCGCTCGGGTCAGGGCTTCTTTGCCGTAGAACCATTGCGCTTTACGGGCGGCACTGTCGATATGTAAAACCAATCCCCCTACAACGAGTGTGGGAGGGCGCCCGGCTACAGTTTCCCCTCTTGACTCAAAGACGTCTTTGAGATCGCGCGCGAATTGGAAGGCTAGTGCATCAAGCGCCGTCTGCGTTTCAGCAGCAAAGGCATCAGTAGCAGCCTGCAATGACGTATCTTCGAGTTGTTCATTGGCTTGTGAGAGCTTGACCAGTGCTTTTTGCATCGCCAGCGCATCAAGCTTTTCTTCAGATGCCAGTTTCGTTGCCAACTTGAGCGCACCCATGGTTACACGCAGCGCTTTGAACTGCGGTTCCAAATGCTCTCGTGAAGTTTCAAGTCGGGTTAGGAGTTCTTTCATTCTGTTAGGTTACCATTGTGAGAGTTAAGCCCCGATTTACGAGCCAAAGGACAGTATAGAATTGCCTCGCGACAAAGTCAAAAACCTTATGAGATTTCTGTGCAAACATCGGCAATTTCCTGACGGTATTTGTGGCGGCCTGTTACCTTCCACAGAAGGGTTCCTTTTCTCCAGTACACGCCACGCATAATTGATAGACGTCGATGCCTCAAAGTTCCCTTACGACGAGATTGTAATACTTATCCATACTGCACACGGTCGAATCTGGCATGTAAATTGTCGTATCTTTCTGCACGATTACGGCCGGACCGTGAATGACACAACCCGGTTGCAGCTTGACTCCTTTGTAGAAAGGAACTTCGAGAAGCTGGCCGGAAGACAACACCATAGGCCGGTGCTCGAGCAATGCCTGGGCAGGGTCTAGATTCCCCAGGCTGGATTCGGGCAGAGAAGGTGAGGTAACCAAGCCGACAGCGCGCACTCGCACATTGACGATCTCAACCGGCGCTGAGGGTTCGGCATGGCCATAAACCCGCTCATGTTCGGCATGAAAAACGGCAATGAGATCAGGTGACAGCGGTATGGTAATCTCGAAGGATTGGCCGCGGTAACGCATGTCGAGGAGGAGGTTCAGACTTATGTTCTCGCTGGGGACGCCCTCTGTTTCAAGGTCGATTTGGGCTTGAAACAGGAGGGGGGCAAAATTCCGTTCGAGATCGGCGTACCTGCTATCCCCTCCGATCATGACTGTTTGCACATAATCTTTGACGACATCGGCGGCGAGCATACCGAAAGCTGAGAGCACCGACGCCTGAGGCGGAATCAGCAGGCGCTGTATCCCCAGGCTCCGTGCCAGATCACAGGCGTGCAGGCCACCGGCCCCACCGAACGAGACCAGTGCAAAATCGGCCGGGTCAAAACCCCGCTCGACCGAAATCACGCGCAAAGCCCGTTCCATATGCGCGTTGGCGATCTGAATCACACCCAGGGCTGCGGTTTGCGCGCCCGACAGGTGATTGCGAGGTTCGAGATGAGCTTGTCGAGCGAGTTCAGCCAGGACGAGTTCGGCAGCTTCGACGTCCAGTCTCATGGCGCCACCCAGAAAATGGTCGGGGATTAGCCTACCCAACACCAGGTTGGCATCGGTGACGGTGGCAAATGTGCCCCCCTTGCCGTAACAGGCTGCACCAGGATCTGCTCCGGCGCTGTGCGGCCCAACACGTAGGGCCCCACCGGCATCCACATGCCCGATAGACCCGCCACCCGCTCCTACTGTGTGGATATCGATCACGGGAATGCGGATGGGCAGGCCGCCGATCTCAGTCTCAGAGGTTACGCTAAGATCGCCATCCAGAAGGGATACATCAGTTGAGGTGCCGCCCATGTCGAAGGATAGAATACGGTCAAAGCCGGCATTCTGTGCTACGTACAACGCACCCACCGCCCCACCTGCCGGTCCGGAAAGAATACAATGTACAGCCTGGCTGCGAGCGAGCTCCGCCTGGATCATGCCGCCGTTAGATTGCATAATCCGCAGCGAAGAAGAGGTCGATGGGCCCGAAGCAACAGAAACCGCGGCGGGAATCATTGCCTTGTCGAACTCGCTGTAGAGTTGGGCGCTAAGCCGGCCGAGATAACGATCCATGATCGGCGAGACAAAGGCGTTGATAGCAGTGGTGCTGGAGCGCTCATATTCACGGAATTCGGGCAGGATGTCGGAGGAAATAGAGACAAAGAACCCTGCGCTTCGGAGCATTTCGGCGATCTTTTGTTCGTGTTCAGGATGGAGGAAGGAGAAGAGTAGGCTTACGGCCACCGATTCGACCCCAGCTTCCCCTAATTCCTCGATCAATACGGTTAGTTCTGTCTCGACCAATGGCTCAAGCACCCGACCCCTGTGATCAACCCGCTCTGTGATCTCGAAACAGCGTTGAGAGGGGATTAACGGCTGGGGCCGGTCGACGAAAAAGTCATAAAGGGCTGCGGCACTGCGGTTCTGACGGCCAATGGTAAGGATATCCTTGAAGCCGCGTGTGGTTAGAAAAGCGGTGCGTGCACCTTTACGCTCCAGCAATGCATTGGTGGCAACGGTGGAGCCATGGACGATTCTGAGTTCGGAGGACAGAGGTCGAAGGTCGAGGATCTTCTGCAGGCCGGTAAGCACGGCCTGTTCGGGTGCAGTGGCAGTAGAGAGGCGTTTGAAAGTGTGAAACTGGCCTGTATCCTCGTCGATGAAGACGAAGTCTGTGAAGGTACCACCAATATCGATGCCGATGCGCATGGAATTGACCAAAGAAGATATGAAGGGCTTTAACAAGAGATGGTAAGGACCTGGCGATTGCTCCCAGACTGAGCTGAGGAAATCAGGCCCCGCTGGGGCAGGCAGCAAGTGGCAGGTCGCAGGTGCGAGTGCGGTTGCAGACAAGAACTTGCCACTTGCCACAAACATCGACAACTTTTTGTCGATCATTTAGCGTAAGCGCTAAAGGAGGATGGGCAACAAGCTGTGCGCTTATTCCATCATGCTATTGCATATCTCGCAACTTTGTAGGAATCAACGGTATAATAGCTAGCAGTTATTCAACACATTCAGAGGTGTAATCATGAGTTCACTTCCGGTATACCAACTAAAAATTACCCTGAACGACATCAAGCCTCCGATTTGGCGGCGTGTACTCGTTAGTGAAGAGAGTACGCTGAATGAACTGCACGAGATCATTCAAGCTGTCATGCCATGGTTCGACGCGCATCTACATGAATTCCACAAAGGGAGAGTTAGATATGGAATTCCCGAATATGATGACATGAACCCAACGGATTTCGATAGCCGAATGACGACTCTTGATGAAGTCTTCAGTTCACCTAAAGATAAGATAATGTACTGGTACGATTTCGGTGATGACTGGCGACATACCATCATTTTGGAGAAGACCTTACCCCTTGATCCGGACGGATTCTATCCGGTATGTACAGCTGGCAAGCGCGCTTGCCCCCCCGAAGACTGTGGAGGACCATGGGGCTATCAGACGATGCTGGAAGCACTCCATGATCCTAACCACCCTGAACATGAAATGTATACGGAGTGGTTGGATTATGAGTTCGATCCAGAAGAATTTGACGTGGAGGAGGCAAACGATGACCTGCAAAAAGATGTGTTAGCCGATGACCTGACAATGGCCCCAATCAATCGCCATGCCGTCATTCTAATCCCTAAACCCCCTGTATTCGATTGGCTCGAAAGTATCGGTGCGGCGCCAGACACAGAAAACGAGTTATTCATCGGAGGATCGTCAGCCTTTCTTGCCCCGGTGGCTCCTGACGTGCACGAACTAAAGGCATTTGTTCGTGAAATGAAACCTATGCTGATCATGTATAATCTCATGTACTTGGGCGTCGATTTGGATGAGATCGAGGAGCTACCAGATGAGCTCGGTACATGGTATGACATGAAAATATGTCCATTTATACATGATATCTATGGGGTAGAACCCATCATCCATCTCTCACTTGATTTAACCGATATAATATCGCAAGGGGAATAAATTATGCGGCGTCAGGACTTGGTTAGCTATCTCGACCAACTTCTCAATATCCATGGTATCGCTGATTACGGACTTCAGGGCTTACAAGTCGAAGGCAGCCCTGAAGTCGACAAAATCGCTGTTGGCGTAGATACGGCCCATGCTACGATCGATGGGGCATTGGCCGCCGGCGCCGACATGCTCCTCGTCCATCACGGCATTTTCTGGGGGCCGTCCAGGTGCATCTCCGGCCCGTTCGGCAATAAAATCCGCCGTTTTATCGAAGCCGACCTCAACCTGTATGCTGCCCATCTCTCGTTGGATGCGCACCCCACCCTGGGCAATAATGCCGAACTCTGTCGTTTGCTCGACCTGCAGGTGGTAGGCACTTACTTCAGCTACAACGGAACAGATGTGGGTATTCTGGCCGAGCCTGTCCTCCCCGTTAGTTTTAGCAGTCTGGTTCAGACTTTTAGCGACGCGATCAGGTCGCCTCTACGCGTCGATGCCTTTGGACCAGAACAGCCACAACGTATCGCCATTTGTTCGGGCAACGCCATCCGCAGCCTGGAAGAGGCGCAAGCGCTGGGTTGCGATAGCATGGTCACCGGCGAAACTGACTATGCCATGGTACATATGCCCGAAGAGCTGGGCATGAATGTGATTTACGGTGGTCATTACGCTACAGAAACCCTGGGTGTCAAGGCCCTGGCAAGGCATCTGCACGATCAATTCGCTCTGCCGTGGGCGTTTGTGGATGTACCGATAGATCAATAAACGCATTGTGGAATACCTGTATCCCACACACAAAAACCAACAGCACAATATATAGTATGGCACAGGTGTTCACATCAAGATAAGCGCTTAGAGGCAGTACTTATCCCCACAGAGTTGCATTTATCCACAGATATGACGCGAGTTATCCACAATCGGATCATAATAATGTAAGCTGGCCAACAGGCACACTTCGCATAGTCTTATGGAATTCGACACCCTTCTCCAGACGAGGAACACTCAGAAAAAACCGAGTGGCACGCAAGAAATTCTGGTCACCGCCAGCGCCGCCGAAGGGATCGGCTTCGATTGTTTGTGGGTACCGGAAACCAATCACGATCCTTTTTTGCAGCTGGCTCTAGCAGCAGATTACACTTCGACCCTTCAACTTGGTACCGCCATTGCTGTTGCTTTTGCGCGTAGTCCAATGAACATGGCATACCTAGCGTGGGATTTGGCGCGTTACAGTGAGGGACGTTTCATCTTGGGGTTAGGCACCCAAATCAAGCCACACATCGAACGGCGTTTCGCCATGCCCTGGAGCCAACCGGCTGCCCGTTTGCGCGAATACATCCTGGCATTGCGCCATATCTGGGATGTCTGGCAGAATGGTAGTAGGCTCAATTTTCGTGGCGAATTCTATAAATTGACGCTCATGTCTCCTTTTTTCGACCCCGGACCCATCGATCATCCTGATATACCGATTTACATTGCCGGCGTGAATCAGCGGCTCTGTGAATTAGCAGGCGAACTGTGCGACGGCTTTCATGTCCACCCTTTTCATACTGTCGATTATCTGCGGGATCGAATCAGGCCCTGGGCGGCGGGCGGCGCAGCAAAAGCGGGCCGGACCCTCGATCAGGTCGAGTTCAGCGCCACCGTTTTCGCTGTGGTCGGAGATAGCGAACAAGAAAGAACCCAGAACCGAGAATTTGTTCGACGCCAAATCAGTTTTTACGCTTCAACGCCAAGTTATCAACCGGTTCTGGCACACCATGGCTGGGAAGACCTCAGCGAACGACTGGGACGTCTGGCCATTCGCCAACGCTGGGACGACATGCCTGCACTGATCAGCGATGATATGGTCGACACCTTCGCGGTGACCGGCGATTGGGATAGCATTGGCCCACTGATATGCAAGCGTTATCACGGCTTGCTCGACAGAGTGACGCTGTATCTGCCTTTTGTCCCCGGCTCACAAGACGATTGCTGGCGCCGCGCGCTCACTAACCTACGTGCTATCGCGGGGTAGTGTCGAGCAGCAGTCCGTTGTTTTGATTGGGCTATTGCTGATAGCTCAGCCTATGGCGCGGTTACCCGCGCCCGCACAACTTTTTCTTGAGTTGCGTCAAAGGCCAGAAGCTGTTCCGGCAAGAGGTCTTTTTCGACCGTCCATACAGTCAGTCGCACCGCCGTTCTCTCCAAACCTTGGATATCTACTTCAATAAAGATTGGGATACAGACGATATCGATGTTATCTTCTTGTAAATAACCCCGGGCAATGGCGATCGCTTTAATGGCCTGGTTGACGGCGCTTGCGCCAATGGCCTGTACTTCGGCATATTGGCTTTCGCGGGTCACGCCAGCGATTGCACCCGCCACTGCCGTGGAACGCGACCTTGCTGAGACCTTAATGATTTCCATTGGGTCTGCTCCTTCTACGCTTGAGGATAGTGGGGAGGCGGGTATGAATGATAATGGATAATGCCAATGATCCCCGTAGTCGTCGCTGACCCGGTAT
This sequence comes from Chloroflexota bacterium, assembly GCA_003353825.1. The sequence goes on along the minus strand of PIVW01000230.1, from coordinate 1,628 downwards.
CATGCTTTACATTGATTGACGAATTGAAAGAAACACTGCCAAAAATTAATGCTATGCTTATTTTACACGACCAGAGAGTAGAGATCAATACAATGTAGCTGCCACACGAGCGTCGGCGCCCCTCTGCTGGATACTGTCGATCCATTCGCCCCAATAGTTACCACAAAATGGCTGAAATTGACTAAACCTCAGTATTACCCAGCGTAAGCTGAGTAGACAGCTACTCTAGCTGTCACACACGGATCTTCTTATCGGCGGCCGCAGCCGCCAACCATCGCCCATCAGGCGAAAAGTCCAGGCCATTTATCACCCTGGTGCTGACCGGCAGTTCAAGTTGAAGAGTCCAGTCGGCTACCCTTCGAATCTGAACGAGCCTTTCCATGCTCAAGGCGACATGCTGTTCATCGGCTGAAAAAATGAACCCCCGAACTGGAGATGCCCCCTGTAGGGAGCGTGTCTCCGTCCAGATCGCCGTATCCCAAAATTTGATACTTTGTTCGTAGCCTTTCGAGACCAGCGTCTCGCCCGCCTCGATGAAAGTGAGATTACTAACCGCTATCTCATGCCCTACCAGTGTTGCAAGCAATTCTCCTGATGGCAGTGCATAGACCCATATATTATCGCCTAGCCCTGAAGTCGCCAGCATCTGACCATCAGGTGAGATTGCTACAGAGCCCAGGTTTTTCTTGCTGACTTTGATCCCGACCACCGGTTCACCTTCCAGAGTCCAAACTGCAATATGCCCGCCATACGAGGCTGCAGCCACAAAGGCACCCTTGGGGGCTATTTGTACAGCGGCTACTGTTTTCTTCCGATCTCGTAACGTGTGGAGCACTGTGCCGGCCGGGAAATCCCATAGCTTTACAGTCTGATCAGTTGAGCCGGTCGCCAATATCGTTTGGTGCGGCGAGAGGGACAGACAATTGACACTGTTGGCATGATCATGCAGTGTGCGAACCAGGCGCCAGTCACCCGTTGACCAAACATTCACCTTGCTGTCCATGCCTGATGAAATCAGGGTTTCGCCATCTTGTGTGTAACACACATCAAGTACGTAGTTTTCATGCGCCGGAAAGACAGTTGGCGCGTTCGGCAATTGATTTCTCCATCGATGAGTGCGCCCTGGTATCTCTTTAGCCATCCTGCCAGTTGAGTTCACGGTAGAGATACCAGGAACCTTTACGTTCCTGCTTCCTCGGTGCTCGATCATAATACAGATCAAAGAATTGTCCTGTATGCACGCGTACTCTGAAGTAGATGCGCCCCACACCCCAGGAGCCGCGAACAGCTGCTTTCGCGGCATTTTCAGGGCGCATATTGTCGGCCATTCGCCCACGTCTCCCGTAGTCGCGCCATTCGCTAATCAACTCCTCGATGGTGTAGACCTGTTCGCGCCACAGAAAACGGTCAGGACAGCCAGGATTCTTCGCGAATACGGGCGCTGTCTCGAATTCAGCTTCGATCTGTTCACCTATGAAATGGATGGGGGCAGGGTCCATAAGCAAGTGATTAGTTTGACAATGGCACATTTCTCTAGACCATCAGGCACTATATCTTGTGGGTACCAGTTATTGACGCCCATATGCAGTAGGGCGACATCAATTGCCGTTCGTTAGTAACTGTGCCGG
>PIVW01001580.1 GCA_003353825.1 Chloroflexota bacterium | reverse complement strand
TCTGCTTTCCCAGGCCGAGCATGATGAAATGGCCTCCTCCATGCTGGTTACAACTGATGAACAGTTCGCCGCACGGGTGTTTGACGAACTGCAGGCTCGGCTTGTGCAGCTTCCGCGGGAGGCAATCGCCCGGAAATCACTTGATGACCATGGCTCGATCATTATAGTGGATGATCTTGACGCAGCTGTTGCCCTGGCCAATCAGATGGCGCCAGAACATCTCGAGTTGTTTGTTGAGCGGCCCTGGGATCTTGTTGACAGTATCAGGCATGCCGGTGCTGTTTTCATGGGCCATCATACGCCTGAGCCCCTGGGAGATTATATCGCAGGTCCCAATCATGTGCTACCTACCGGCGGCAGCGCCCGATTTTCTTCAGCCTTGTCTGTAGATGATTTTATCAAGAAAATCAGCGTGCTTTGCTTTACTTCCGATGCTCTCGATTCTCTCGGGGACGACGTTGTTCGGTTGGCTTCCTGTGAACATCTGGATGCCCATGCAGACAGCGTTGCTGTAAGGCTTAATCGA
>PIVW01000229.1 GCA_003353825.1 Chloroflexota bacterium | reverse complement strand
GTTAGCTATCAAGACGCGCTTTCTATCTACTGGGTTGAATAGTGGAACATTGGGGACTTTCCACTTGAACTCGAATCCGGTCATGCGTTCGTCCTATCCCACCAGGAAGAATCCAGGAAGGATGATGTGCCAATAACGCCTGTCTCGGCTTGCTTGATAACGTCAATATACTTCTTATGCCAGACTTCAGCCAGACGGCGATACTCATCAACGCGGCTAGGGTATGCGACTAAATCAATGTTGGGTACACTTGGATGTGACTTGCTGCCATAGAAAGATGCAAGGGCTTTGCAGAGAAGAGATGTGAGCAGATATGATAGCCCTTCCTGGTCAGAGGCAGGGGCAGTACTAGCTTCTCCGCTATCCCAGATATGCTCACTAGTGAAGCGAACCCAGAAGACATTGCCGTTGCCTGGGTAGTCACCTACAAATCTGAGACGGTCACCATCAGGCTGCGTCTCAACATCGTAGTTGCCACGACCGATTGTAGTTTTGGGGGATTGCTCGACAGGGTACTCAATCTCAGCTATATAGCTGAGACCATCATACCATAGAGAAGGAAGCTCATACGACTTCGCAGTGGTTGCCGTATATGCTTCTATCAAGTAGTTTGGCCTCCTGCGAGAGTAATCACTCAGAGCTTTGTCAGACATCCTCTCATACTCATCATCCGTTAGGATAGCAGAGTCGTTGTTCTTGAGGTTGTCTTTCGCAGCCTGAATAAGTGTCTCTCGCAGGATAGCCATAGTAATTAATCGTTACCTAATGCCTACGCATCAGCCGTAATGCCTCCAAAAAATGTTCGATAGTCAGTGATGGCTCCACCGAAGCGCCACTTCACTTTGTATCTCCACTCATCAGAGGTGAAAGGAGTACCAACAGTAGGAGCATTTTGCAGGAAGATTTGAGGGACACGTTGGTTCCTGAAATACTTCAGCTCGAATGTTGGGAATCCACCCTTGTCAGCTACGATATACCAGTTATTGATATCACCGCAGAGGTAGTAGTTAGGTACAGAGATAGGCTCTACACCAAGACCACTGTATGTATTCTTCAGAGGTACACCGTTAGATGTTTGAGAAGGATACACAGGATTCTGTGTGATATTAACAGCATCGACCATAAGCTCATGCGGGACTAGAAGATACTTAGGCTTGATCTCAGCAGGTACAGAAGTACTGAGCTGAGTTTGATTAAGCATTGCAACGTAGCCAGCATAGAAGCTGTCATAGTCAAGAGCATCACGGGTGATATTGAGCTGAGCGTCAGTGTAAAGAACCCCACCAGTGTAGATAGTTCTTGCATTGACGGTTGAGCCGTTACAACCAGTAATCCTGTCAAGGATGTACTTGTTGCGGGTAGCCTTAGCAGCATTAGCCATCTTACGAGGGAATAGCTGAATCAGGCGGGTGACCTTATCGCCAGAAGTGAAGAATGTCTCTTCAGTAAGGGTGAAGAGGTTACCAAACTTCTCTAGGCTATACGTTGCTTCTACATCACCAGGAGTAGCAAGCTCAGTATAAGTGCCACCTTCAGTTACGACATCAATGTCACCGAATGCGCCTACGTCATAGACGTGTTGCTCATCGAGAGTCTCCGCAGAGCCTTCATCGATTAGCTTGCTTACTCGGTCATCAACCAACGCCAACTGATACTGCTTCCGGATGCTCTTGTTCATAGCATCTTGGAAGAGAGTTGGAAAGTCGGTAGTTGCAGCAGCTTTGAGAGTAGCCATACCTTCATATCTGCGAGCGCCAGCAAAGGCTAGCAATGCATCGTGAAGGCTGACAAAATGCTCAGATGCAGATAGCCTATAGGCATCTTGCATATTAGCAGGCTGGTCTTCGATCTTGAGGTTAGGATCAATGAGCATCTCAAGAGCGGCTACTTTGCGGTCCTGGCTATTAACGCCAACAACAACAGAGTGCTGAAGCTTAGCAGTAGGAGCAGACGCAACGAGTCGGTCCATATACTCTTTCTCAGCCTTGATAGCTGAATCAATCTCTTCGGGCTTAGCGACACGGCCAGCGAACAGAGTAGATACACGCTTCGCAGGAAACTCAGGGAGCTTCGCAGCAGCAAGTTTCTCGTTGAGCACGTTGATAGAAGCTTGCAGCTCAACATCTTTCTCCATCTGAGTGAGCTTGTCCTGAATACGCTTGACTTTCTCATCAGCGGTCTCGCCTTCAGGGGCAGGTGCAGGCTTGTCTTCTTCGCCTTTGTCGTCGTCATCACCGTCATCGGCTTTCTGCATCTCAGCAATAGCAGCTTTGATTTCATCGATCCCAGACTTGGAAAGGACTTGATTAATCTGCTCGTCAGTGAGGTCGGGTGCTTTGTCTGTGACGCCAAGTACACCCTTGATAGAAGAGGAAATCTCTTCGTCGGTTTTCCCTTCTGACTCTACGCCAGTGAGGGTCATCTTGCCAGCCTTTACGGCAGCAAGGATTGCTTGTATTAGCTTATCCATGTTATCTCCTTGTTTGGATGCTACGAGGCGATTAAACCCAGACCCGAAAAACGCACCACGATCTACAACGTCCAGTGATGCGACTTCCCCGATCTCGGTTATGTGCCTGACGTTGCCGCGCAAAGGTCCAGCAACGCGGGCATCAACACTAAACTCAGGCATTCGGCTTTTATCTTTCTCCCAGGTGTTGACTAACAGATCTCGCATAGTCTTATTGACGCAGTGAAGCCTTCCTACTAGGTACGCTTTTGCGCCGTTGTCTATGTAGCGTACATCCGTGACCCATCCAACCTTATTCAGGATGAAGAGGTCAGGATTCTGCTGTCCATCTGGGCGATGATCAAAGCTTGGACTACCATCGCCATTTGTACCGTACTGGTGCGCGAATACCGCTACACCTTCAAATAATCCAGTTGACTTCTTGAGCACGTCCTTCGGCATATGGACGCTTCCAGTCTTGGCATGGGCTGTGCCAGATGTTATAAGTGTTATCTCCCACTCATCGCCCTGCTTTTGGATACCAGCCTTGAGCTCTACAACGTTGCCAGGCTTACGCTCAGTCTTGATAATAGTATCAATGAATCCTGCTGCCTTAGCTTGGGCGGCAGAGTACCAAGTCTCATCCTTGAGTATCTGGTCCACTTCGGCCTTGGTCTTCCCTGACCTGCGCTGCACTATCTTGGATAGGCTATCGCGTATAGCAAGCAGCCCAGTTTTGACTTTCTCATCCTGGGTCTTGTCAATAGTCTCGCTACCTAGAGATGGCTCGTGAAGCATCAACGTAGCATAGTCACGCATGAAAACCTTATCGCCAGTGAGTAGGATAATGCCAGCCATAGAGCCAGCCAGACCATCGTTGTGTATCTCGATAGTAGCTTCACTCGCTAGGTTGGCTGATACGATAGCAAAGCCATTGACGACAGACCCGCCGCCTGAGTTGATATGCTGTTTAATTGTCTTGACACCCTGGTCATTGAGCCGCCTGATTTGAGCCGCTACCAGCTCACCATCAATCTCTTCGCCTACGGTGCCATCAAGGAATATCTCTGCCTCTATCTCGCTTGCCTGGATAATACGCATACCCGCCTTCTCTTTGGGGGTAGCAGGCTCAATAGCGATCGGCTTGTAGTTGTGGTCGGTTAGCCACTTACGCGCCTGGGCTATTGTGAAGCTCTCGATAGGGAATCTGACAGACTGTGTTTTTGTACCCGCGTTCGGGGCTGACTTCAGTGGACCACCATAGACTAGGACGCCATTGGGCAGTCTCTGTAATACGACTATACGCGCAAAGTCATCCGGGTTGCGGATGCGAGCTGCGTGGAAGTTGGGAAGAGGGTTCTTAACCTCAGCAACAACACCTTCGAGCCATGTGGTAGTGAGCATTCATTCTCTCTACCCAGTGGCTAGTGTCGCTGTGGGTTGGTGGTGTAGGCTACTGGTCTTGTGACGGTGGCTCTATATCTGGATTATACGATATTTCTCTCTCGTTTTCAACCCTTGGTAAAGACATGTGTAATTTTCCGTTTCGGGTCGCTTTGAGCAAATAGCAGCGGTCTTCATAGCTCACTATCATCGGCAAGCTCTCCTTGTCCACTCGTATCTGGGTTTTAGGCTTCGACTCCACCTAGCCCCCCTAAATCTGCTGGATTGACCACGGCCATAGTACAGCCACAATTGACACTCTGAGATGGTGGCAGCATCGGATCTCTAGGATACATCCCAGGGAAGCCGCCGACATTGAAAGGGTCATCAACGGGCACTGGGTTAGCCTTGGTGCTGCTCTCAAGGGCCACATGCTCAGGTCGGTGGTCTGGCTTGCCAGAGTGTATCCATATCTTCCTGGCGCTAGGGTTGGTCTTCTGTACCTCAGTAGCTCTCTCCCAGGCTGCGTGAGAAGACGCCCGGCCCATCTCCGTCCTGACAATACGCTCAGCCCTGGCATAGCTCATCATTGACCCGGAATCTAGCTTGCGGGCGATCGGCTTCATTCTGGCTGCGTGAGTGCTCTTGCTAATGCGACCTTGCTTGAGCTGCCTGTCTAGCGTGACCTTCTCGGCTTCTAACCGCTTCCTGGTAGCTTCGTCTATACCGAACTTCTGCTGTAGGTTCCTGGCTACCTGGGCTGCGCTCTCCTGGTTGACAATACCCAGCGATATCTCACCATTGATAATCTTGGCCATATCAGTCGGGAAGAATGCCGCCATAGACTGAGATAGTGGCTTGATAGCCCTTAGTAGAGAATCACCTACAATGGCCTTTCGTGGTGACTTGAACCCTACGGCAGATGCGCCCTTGTCAGTAGCTTCAGCAGCGATAACGCCCATACTGCTTTGCTGGGCATTGAGAGCTTCCAGGTATGGCCCTTCAAACTTCTTGACGATACGCCGTAGGTCTGCCTGAATGCTCTTCAAGTTGGACGCCTTCCAAGCTGTTAGCGGGTAGCTCCTGAGCTTGCGGTCTATCTCTTCCTGGGCTCGCCTAATGAGAGGCTTGATATCGCTACGCCAGGTCTTGTTGGTGAGTGTATTACGCTTCTTTACAAAAGCAGCAGTTGAGATGGCTAAGCGCCTATTGCCAGCAAGCAGGCGCTTGAGCTTTTTAGTTATCCCCATATATCAGGCAGGCTTCTTTTGCTTCTCAATCTTCTTTCGCATGTACGTTAGGTAGCCAGCAGCCGTGGCCATACGCTCAGCAGCGCCATCCTTCTCAGTGCCAGTATTGGAGTCATCCTGAGACTCGTCCTTGCGCAGCCCTAGCTGGTCGAATAGCATATCAATGATAGACTGGGTCTCAGTCTCAGTGATGTAGCTATTGCTATCTAGGGCAATAACGGAGTCGGCCAGGAGTTTGAAGGAAGCTGCAAAAGCATCGACCTTATCATCATCTGGCTCCCTGAGCCACAATGTAAAGTTCTCGTCTGCGTCACTGTTCAGCGTCCCCTTCTGCTTAGCATTCCAGATAGCATACCGGAATTGCTGGTTGAACATATTGATAATGAAGCCCTGGCGTTCTCGTATCTGACGATAGAAAGGCTTGCCCATAACCCTGGCAGCAGCTAGGTTCGTATTCTCAGCAGTGCCATAGAAATACTCAGGCATCCCGCCGCCCGCATAGAGCTGCGTCTTGAGTAGGTCATATACTTCGCGATACTCCCGGCCCTGAAGGTTAGGTGTAATCTCCTTCCACTCTTCCTCGTCATTGTGGATACGCCAGGAACCAGGCTTGGGTGGGTCTCTGTATAGAGCTGCTCTCTTGGCTTGGAGCTGCTCAGGAGATCCCCCCTTGACCGTAACATCCCATAGGAATGACATCAGGAGCCCTGTACGCTTGGCAGTAGTGAAGAGTGACTTCTCGTACATCGCTAGCCAGTCCCTGTAGAAGTACAGGTCGCTGTATCCGTGAGAGCTGAAGGATAGGTTATTGAGTCTCCAGAAGAAAGCATCACCAAAATAATTGTCGCCTTCCACATCTTCGACCCATCGGATCATATCGTACTTGGTAGTAACATCATTATCCTTGGTAGTAACGGCCACAACGTCTTCATCATTGCCTTTCTCTACGGTCCTGGATACTATCTTAGTAGGGGAGATATTGCTAGCAATCGCCTTGCCAGTCCCTTCGGTTATCGAGATAGGCAAGAGCATTTCGCCAAGGACGCTCATAGTCCGTACCCTGTCGGTGAACTTGAGATCCCAGGCATTCTGAGGATGCTTGTAGTAGTTGTCCATCACCTTCTCGGTGTCTTCATCGACAGCCGTATAATGCAGGCCATCGCCTACTACATAGTTATTCTGGGCTTCTATGAATCGGTGCCCCATTGGATTGTTGAGCCATAGCCTGACTGCATCATCCTGCATGGTCGTTCGATCGATAGGGTTGAGCCAATCGAGCCGACCTTCTGACATATTCTGGAAGCCGAACTCTTCGACTTGGTCACGTCTGACAATATCATTTGTCGTTGATGCTGCCACACGACCGAATTGATTTGCAATGATGGGCATAGCTACCTCGCTTTGTAGTAAACATAAAGCAGGGCAGGCACGGACACCGACAGATAGATTATGGCAGCTCTGAGCGTTAGGTGCTCATTGAGTCTGCTCCAAAATATAAATGCGGTCGAGAAAATCGACAGGTATATAACTACGCTCTTGCCTGAGATGCTGCATGCTGCTAACATATCCTTTGCCTTAATTATAACACCCTTTAGGCGATATTTCCACCTCTGCAAACGAGTAACCGCTTTGAAGCTTTTGCAGTCGTGAGCCTTGTTCATTTTGACGCACTTCTGATATATAGCCCTTCGGCTATCCCCGACTATACAGCCACACTCTTCGCAGTACTTGCGCTTGCCAGGCAGACGGATAACCTCATCCCCACGGTAGTTGATCTCGGTGTTGAGACTAGCCCCGCATATGTCGCTACCATCTTCGTCTTCCCGCCTAGAGAGCAGCTTGATATCTTGGCTGAAGGGGATGTAATACTGACAGTCCTTGCAGTATGCTTTCATTTGACCACTGCCATTATTATCATAGTGAGGATTATCACAAACGATAGCCCTATACTGAATACTGCCACGCTTATCGCCCTATCAATTCTTTTCAAAGCCAAGTACGTTTCGGCACTATCTATACATTCACCTTTGCTAAATATCATTTATCCCCCTGTTAAAATGCGGCCACCCTGTACGAAGAGGGCAGCCGCTAGACGCTTAAACATAGTTTTCATCTTCACAGCACCAAGGTCTTCACTCCTCGATGCGACAACCGTAGTTTGTATCTATATGTACCCCGATATTGATGTACGCTCAGCCACTTGGGAGGAGCTGAGTCGCGTGTTGCTGCTTACCCGCAGCTAGGGCTGTTAAGCCAGTGCCCGTCTTTCCGGGCTGTCAGGTATGTTTAACCGGGTGCTTACAATCACTGAAGGTTGCCCCTCTATCGTAAGCTCAGCCACATGCCAGGTGACCTCTTTTAACGGCATGGGCGAGAGCAGGGAATCGAACCCTGCAACACTATGCCTGTGACCCGCATAGCTGGTCTCTGCGTTTACCCTTTCTGCCATCTCGCCATAATAACAGACAGACGGGATTTGCACCCGACTAGCGCCCTGGCGGCTTCCTAAGTATAGCCAGGTATTTTCCATCTTATATCTCCTTTTTATATTCCTGCTATCCGCTTTGCCTTCGCCCAGTTGTCAGCAAAGAAACCATACGCGCGACGTCTGTGCTTAACAAGGAATATAATGCCGAGATGCATCGGAAGGAAGAGAAGTATCACCATTACAAAAATGCCTGGGGTTAGAGCACCACCGCCTCGTATAAACTTCCACCAGCCAACTAGTGTGCCATGCATAATTAAATAAGTAATGGCCATACTAGCCAATACCCAATACACCACAGCCAATAGTATTGTTCCCACTGCTGCCAGCCATAAAAACACATGATATAGGTCTTGCCATATCTTCTTGGGCAACACATAAAAGATTGTTTTAACCACAAACCATAGCGGTCTAATTATCAGCTCGTAAACCTTGAGCCCAATGAATACTACCACTGCCAATGCTAACTTCATATCATCCTCCTAAAAAATAGCCGCTACCACAAGGAGCGCAGCCGTTGCAGTCATCCGTATATCGGGGACGCACAACTGACCCCGCCTTGTGCTGCATGCTGTTAAGCCACCATTAAAAATCAATCCAATTGCATTGTAAGCAGCATAGCGTCCCACTGCTCTTGTACACCCGCTTACTACCACACTCAGGGCACTTGACGCTAGGTGGCTCATCGCAGGCTAGGATCTCATCAATCATAGTCACAATGCCATCGTATGTCTCTTGATGGACAGACTTGAGAAGCCCAGAGTCCCACCACTTATCGAGAATGCGCTTCTGGTTGTCGGTCATTTGAGCAGCCTACCTACGCCTAAGCTTGCCGACCGACCGTATGCCGAACGCAGCCGCTGTCCCTGTAGTGATAATGCCTATCACATACTTGGCGATAGTCTTGCGCCGTTCCCGCTTCTCGTGACGTGCTACTATGGCATCGTGCAGAGCCTTCTCGTTGGCCTTGCCTTGGTAGTAGTCACCTGCGAATAGTGATGCAGCGAGCATCAGTATTATCATCAATGTTTTCATCCTAGCCTCCTCTCAATTGGTAATCCATATCTAGACATAACACTGCAATACTTGTTGGCCAAAGAGTCCAATCGTTCAGCCTCATAGTAGCCGGCCATAGGCATACAAGACTTAACGGCAGCATTGATATTTCCATGTAAACTCATTTCACCCTCAACACGAAGCACACCTTCTAATGTTATTAAGCTATCTGTAGCAGTAAAATCATGACACTCATGCTCTTGGGTTATGACAATATCCGCATTCGAGCATTCCACAGAGTCATGAATACCAGGCACA
>PIVW01000778.1 GCA_003353825.1 Chloroflexota bacterium | reverse complement strand
ACTCGCGGTAGAAAGGCAGATTCGGTGGCGGCTGTATTCGGAGAGAGGCATGCAACTCGGAGCGGGTCGGGTTCATACACAAGTTGCGGAGGTAAAGCAGCTTGTTGATCTCCCAACGTTTCGTAGGGTAGGCATTGCCATTAAAATAGTGTATCTGGTCATCATCTGTAAAGCGATAGGGCAAAGCAGTCCGCATGGAATCAGTGCTAACAACATCCAACCGGTGTAGAACGTCGACTGGCATTATTTGGGCAAATACCTCAGTATAGGCAGTCAGGAAACATTTCGAAAGCAGGGACAAAGTTGTAATGGGGCAGGGTATATAAATTGACAGGAAGCTTCTTACATAAGATGGCAAGTTTGTACCGCATCTTTTGGGTAAAGCGCTTCATGGTATGGGTGATCGAGATAATATTGTCAGGATCGTGCACATGCAACTCAGCACCAAGATAGCGGGACAGGGAGGCGTAATGTAGCGGCTTCGCATACATTTGACATGTGCGCAATTGCAGGACGGTAGAGCTGTTTGTGTATTGTGTGGTTTGCTTCCAATAAATAGGGTACTTAATATTGCCAAGGTGCGTAGTCTGCGCAACATGCTTTTTCAAATGCCGTGCAAGGGTACTCGGGAGATTATGGTATAACCAGGTCCGCGTCTGACCGTATATATCGGGGCCAGTACAGCGGGTGTCGTGGAAAAGCTCAATTATCAGAGGCGCAGTGGAATTCGTGTTGTTACGGTTGATCAAGCGAGTTTCATTATACTCACGGGTGATGGCCTTGCGTTGCGTGGTATTGAGCACAAGCGCCGCAGGCTCAGGACAGTTAAAGGAAAACACATGACACTTGTCAGGATTGAACTGGTACCGCCACTTGTTGCTATGCGGCTCACAGATTGAAAGTAATGTCTTCAGCTCAGGAATCTGGTGGGTCAACAGCAAGATGTCGTCGCAATAAAACAATGCTGCAATCTGCGGCACAGTCAGGTAGGTGGCGCCAATATTGGAGTTCACCAGGTCAGTGATCAGATCGTTGATAAAAATACCATACAACATCGGCGCAACAACGCTGCCTTGCACAACACCATTCGTGGTCTGGAAAATGTGCGAAACATAACAGCCATTGCGCAAACCAGCACGGGTGCCATTCAACATAGCCTGGATCACCCGGCATAAGGGTATGGGGACACCAAACTCGTGATGCAGTTTATACGTGATGGCATTGCGCCAAACCATATCGTAAGCCTTGCGAATATCTAACGAGGCAACATACAATGGCAACCTCCGCTTCTTGGCAATATCACTGACTACTCGGAGGGTGCCAAGCTGCTCAAGAACACCGCGTTTATAATGAAAACCACCTTGCAAGGTATGCAGCGTGGTATTAATGCTGTACTTATCCAGTTTCCAGACAATAACACGCTCAAATACTTTGAATGGTATGGGCAGCAACGTCACTGGTCGGAAATGCTTTGGCTGTGTGGGGTTGGGAACTTTCGGCAGACACAAGGAGCCGATCCGGAACCCCCTTACCGCATCCCCTCCAATGCCGCTCTCACCACCCGTGCCGGCCAGTCTCGCGGGATCTTCGCCAGGCTGAGATGCGCCGAATAGAGCGCTCCGATCAGCATGCCGACCACAACATCCGAGTCCACGTCCTGGCGCAATTCACCCCGCTCACGGCCGCGGTCGAGAATCTCCTGAAGAATGTTCGCCCGTGCCGTCCATATAAGTTCTCGAAACAGGCGGATCAACTCCGGGGTCTGTTCCTCTTCGACGAGAAGGGTGCCCACCAGTGCCATGCTGTGCTTGGCCCGCAGCCGGTGGGCGAGATGACGGAGCACTTGGATGAGGGCCGCCTCGAGTTCGAGTTCGGCCGGCGGCCGGGCCTGTTCGTCGATACGTGCCGCTAGTGCGGCCATGGCCAGATCGGCTTTGGATTTATAGCGGCGGTAAATGGTAGGGCGACTGACACCGGCGGCGTCGGCGACCAGGGCGATTGACATGCGGGCGTAACCCTTTTCGGCGAGCAGTCGGGCCGCAACGTCGAGGATCGCAGCGTCAACTGCGGGGTCGCGGGGGGGACCTGGTTTTGGGTGGATTGTCATATGGGATACATTAAACTAGTGTATGGTAAAGGGAAAGTAGAAAAGGAAGATGTCATGATAGT
>PIVW01001579.1 GCA_003353825.1 Chloroflexota bacterium | reverse complement strand
ATAAGTATTGGTCTTACGCCTCAATACCTTCGCCAAAATTGAAGAAAGCTCTTTGTGGCAGACTCGTGACCAAATTCACCCCACAACAGGGCAAATATCGAACAAAAATAGGGATGAATGCCTTGAAAACGATTAGTTTTTGACACTTTCTCTCCACCAAATTGTCTGTTTTGGTGCCGTAACGAAATTGGCGAAGGTATTATACTTAACAGACAACGTTGTCGAAGTCTGCTATGCTGGCCTACAGACTTATTCCCTCCCACTACCTACCCCACTGACAATAGACAATGTAGCTTCAAAGTCCGAAGCGAACTCATGCTCAGATACATGGGCGCATGGCGACGATGCTCCATCGCCGTCGGGTCTGAATTATATAATAATTCAGGGATGTCGATATTCAGAGGCATAACCAATACCTTCGCCATTTTGAGGGAATATGCCTAAGTTGCAGCCTACAATACCTTCAGCGTGGCAAATTCAAATAATTTATGATTTTCTCAGGATTCCTCCTGAATTTCCTTGAATTT
>PIVW01001578.1 GCA_003353825.1 Chloroflexota bacterium | reverse complement strand
GAAGGTTCCGGTGATAACCTTAGTGTCAAACTGGATGGTGCAACCATCTCCCTGCTCTCTCCAACCGCATATCAAACACGTTTTGGCGATCTCGCGTCTTCAATGACATCTCGCGCTTCCATCTTTGGCGCTTTGACCATCCAGACAACCGACCTCGCCTCCCTTCGTTCTCTGGCGCAGGATGCCGGTCTACCAATGATCGACGGCCCTCGCCAATTGACCCTACGCGAACCTTCTCTGGATTGTGTGCTTGAGTTTGTTGGTTGAATTTCTTCTGAATGCAGATTGATCACCTGCCACTGGGCAGGTAAACAGGACTGTGATGACCCATTCACTTAACGCGCATATTCCACTCGCCCACGCTGGTGCTGTATTAAACATCGACCTTGAGGCCGTTGCCGCCAATTACCGGGAACTGTGCAGGCGATTGGGCGGCGTGTCCTGTGCAGGTGTTGTAAAGTCAGACGCCTACGGCTTGGGTGTGGAAGAAGTTGCTCCTGTGTTGGCAAACACCGGATGTCGCGAGT
>PIVW01000228.1 GCA_003353825.1 Chloroflexota bacterium | reverse complement strand
TGCCGCCATCATTGGGCTGGGCGACGCCGTGGGTTCGCTGGTGAATCCGCAGATCTACCGACGTTTCGCCTTGCCCTACGAACAGCGCGTCTTTGCCGCCGTCCATGAAATGGGGGCGCTGGCCCGCCTGCACATCTGCGGCAACACCAATAAAATCGTCGACGCCATGGTGGAAAGTGGCGCCGACATCATCGATCTGGACTACATGGTCGATATGGAGGCGGCTGTAGCGAATTTCGGAGACCGGGTATCCTTCTGCGGTAATTTCGATCCGGTAACAGTGCTGCTGCAAGGCACGCCCGAGAGGGTTTATGAGGCAGCTACTCGATGTATGGAAATCGGCGGCAGGCGCGCGTTCAGTGCCGGTGGCTGCGAAGTTCCCATGTGGACCCCCGATGAAAACCTGCGGGCGCAATCGCAAGCGTTGGTTGACTTCGGCAGAGGGCATGAAACTAATCCTCTACTCAAACAATAGTTCGATCACACAAAGTAGCGCTGCATTCGCCGGGCGATGTAGATGGCGAAGTCCTCGCATGGCTGCAGTCGGCGTACGAATTCAGGAGTTGATCCGGCTACGGTAAACAATAAATAATCGACCAGCGATCACAGTCGCCGGCCGATTTATTATTTAGCTCTTGCTCGAACGGAGTCAGGGCGTCGGTCCAGCAGCAACCACTTCGTCAGAGACCTCGTCCTGGAACTTCTTGAAGTTCTCAACAAACATACCGGCCAGCTTCTTGGCCTGCGTATCATAGGCTTCGCCATCTGACCAGGTGTTCTTGGGTCTCAGCACATAGTCTGGGACGCCAGGAATACTGACCGGCACGTGCACGCCGAAGATCGGGTCAGGCTCTGTTTCGACATTGTCTAAACGGCCGGCAAGCGCCGCCGTAATCATGGCTCGAGTGTACTTGATCTCCATGCGTTTACCTTCACCATATGGCCCACCAGTCCAACCGGTGTTGACCAGCCAGACATTAGCGTCATGCTTTTCGATCTTCTCACCAAGCATCTTGGCGTAAATAAAGGGGTGCAAGGGCAAGAAAGGTGCGCCAAAACAGGCGCTGAAATTGGGTACAGGCTCGGTAATGCCACGTTCTGTGCCGGCTACCTTGGCTGTATAACCACTGATAAAGTGGTACATAGCCTGCTCAGGGGTCAGTTTGGAAATCGGGGGCATTACGCCGAAAGCATCTGCTGTCAAGAAAATGACATTCTGGGGATGCCCACCAAGGCCATCAAGAGAGGCATTGGGAATGTGGGTGATGGGGTAGGCGGCACGTGTGTTTTCGGTCAAACTGGCGTCGTCGAGATCAATCCGGCGTGTATGGGCGTTGTAGCTTACATTCTCGAGGATGGTACCAAAGTGGCGGGTGGTGGCATAAATCTCGGGCTCAGCCTCGGCCGATAGTTTGATAACCTTGGCATAACAGCCGCCTTCGAAATTGAAAATCCCGCGATCGCTCCAGCCATGCTCGTCGTCGCCGATCAAAGTTCGAGAGGTGTCGGCGCTGAGAGTTGTTTTGCCTGTGCCAGAAAGGCCAAAGAAGATGGCGACATCGCCGTCAGGGCCCATGTTGGCCGAACAGTGCATGGGCAGAACGCCCCGCTGCGGCATCTGGTAATTCATTACAGAGAAAATCGATTTTTTCATCTCTCCTGCATACTGACTACCACCAATTAGGACAGTGCGCTCGGCAAAGTTCAAAATGATAAATGCTTGAGAGTTCGTACCATCTTCTTCAGGGTTGGCAGTGAAGCTAGGCGCCTGTATCACTGTAAATTCAGGGATATGATCTCTCAGTTTATCGCGATCAAGTTCACGGATAAACATATTGCGCACGAAAAGACTGTGCCAGGCCGTTTCGGTAATCACTCGCACAGGCATACGATACTCAGAATCGGCGCCGGCATAGCAGTCCTGGACAAACACCTGTCGCCCCTCCAAGTGAGTCATCATGCGGTTCTTGATGCGCTGAAAGGTTTCTCTTTCGAGCGGCCGGTTGACACTACCCCACCACAGCTTGTCTTCGGTAGTAGATTCTCGCACCACAAAGCGGTCGTTTGGTGATCGGCCCGTGTGCTGGCCTGTGCGGGTTACAAGTGGTCCCAAGTGAACCATCCACCCTTCGCGATTGCGAGTGGCGGCTTCATAGAGGGCTGGCGTTGGCAGGTTCCACCACGCCGCCCAGAGGTTGCGCAGACCATGATTTTCAAGCCCATAGTGGCTGGCGGCAGCGCCAAACTGGTGTACGTCTCTCATTCTTTGCTCCTTAAAGTGTGGGAAATCAGTTAATTAATCTATCGCCTGAAACCGGCCGATTCTGTATCAGCATTTTGCCCCACTACAGAATCTCCACATGGTAGCTTGCGAGCTCACAATCCAAGCGCCAGTCGGCGAGTGCGGAGACCGCCTTCTCAAGCAAACCATGTGCATAGCCAGCGTCATTAGAAACAGTAACAATGCCAATCACTGCGCGATGCCAACTATCAAGAGCATCGACTTCGGCAACGGCAAGATTGTAGTCACGCTGCAAACGAGCGGTGACCGCTTTCACAACCCGGCGCTTGTCCTTCAAAGAAGTACTCGCCGCAATATCGAGTTCAATGACCGCGGAACCAATGATCATCGCATCACACTCGCTCTAACCAAGCTGATTCGGCATACTTTGTTGCTTGCAGTTCGCCAATCAGAGCTAGCTCATCATGTGTAAGATCGCCCTGTTCAAAATCCAGGTTGAGCGCGGTGTTGAAGCCATCGATCAGGGCTGTCGCAGCCTCCCAGAATGTGACCTGGCGCTGCAATTGATCTGACACCGTGGTGGCTCGCGCTGCTAACAATTGGCGCAGTGACCGGCGTTGGGATTCATCGACAACACTTAGCACATCAACCAGACGCGTGATATCGCCGAATAGGGGCAGGGAGCCATGCTGCAACACATAGCCAGCTCGTCGGCTCTGGGCGGACCCCATCAGTTTCTTTCCTTGCACGCATATCTCATAAGCGCTGGGTACTTCAAAACAAACGGGACTGACATCGCTACCGCTGCGGGTTGCGCCGGGGGCTTTAATGGCGCTGACACCTAATCGCTGCAAACCCAACAGCAGGCCGCTGCTTATCTTGCTGTAGGCATCGAGCACTGCGCCGCTTAGTCTTGCCTCGCTACCGGGACCGGCAATACTATAAGTCAGTTCGTCGATATGCAAAATAGCCCTCCCCCCGGTCTGACGCCGAACTATACCATATTCATGCTGTCGCATTCGCTCACCGTCGATCTCATCTGCAGGCTGGTGTCTCCCCAACGAGACGGTTCCCGGCTTCCACTGGTAAAAGCGCAAGGTCGGTAGACTTTTACCCAGACCACTCATCGTAGCAATTGCTTCATCTACCGCCATATTCCAAGGACCTGATGCCGGCTCGGAGATGAGCAGACGCCAAGTTGCCGGAGGAAGCGGGGTATCTGGAGATAAGAGCTGATGCAAAGTCATAAGCCTGGGAGATCAAACCCCAATATCGGATTAGGGTGACGACCGCCGAGAAGTTTACTACTGGATTCCTAAATCGCCAACCACGTGCCAGGTCCGAAACGTATTCTGACTCTCAGTCGGCAAAAGGTAGGGGCGTCACCACTGCTCGTTGGACGGTCTCAGAGTTTCGTTGAAAGCTCAAAAGTGTCCCCGGTTCGTGATAGGGGCGCTTGACGTAAGCCAGGCCAATTACCCCATAGCGGGGGGATTGAACTGATGACGTGATGACGCCGACCTGTTTATCCTCAACCCTGAGGGCGGTTCCCAGCTCTACCCCTTCATCCAGCCTAAGACCGACCAAATGTTTGGTTACTTTGTCATAGGTAATTTGGCGGGCAATGATCTCTTGTCCGGTGTAACATCCCTTTGTCTCGGATATCGCTTGCTGCAGCGGTGCTTCTAAAGGGCTATAGTCTTCTGTCAGCTCACGTTTGGCCGCGGGCAACCCAGCTTCGACACGCAAGATGTCGAATGCCTGCGGAGATAACTCTTGCACACCTGCATCAGCCAGATCCTGCATTAGAGCAGGTACAGCATCGGCAGGCAAGAGCATGCGGTAGCCCAGACTCAGCCCGAGGATTTGTCCCAATACATGCAAAGTTGACCCGGAACGTACAATCGAACTTGCACCTCCATGTTGAGGTGGAGATGTCATAGCCAATGCTGCCAGAGTCTGCTTGGCGTCAGCTCCAATCAACTCGATCTGGACTATCTGCCCACTGACATCTTCCACTGTAACTTGATCCATGAAGAAGATCTTCCCCCGCAGGAATTGAGCCGTCTGATCTTGCGCTCCTGCCAGTGTGATGGCAGCAATGGTGTCGCCTTCGTCGACAAGTTGCAGGACATCGAGAATTCGGGCCGTGGGGCTCGTTAGCACTGTCGTGATAGAATGACCTACCCGCAACAGGTGGATGTCATTGCTGCTCTGCCGGTTCAAGAAATCAAGGCGATCCTTGCCCCCAATCCGTAGATAGCCGGCAGCGGAGTGGGTAAAGAAAACTGCCTCATCCAAGGCAGCTTGGTAATCGGATATTGTATCGATCGTAATGACTGGCACAAGCATAGCTCACTTGTTGAGATGGGCAACCCCAGGCGAGGGATCGCAAAGGGGTCGCAATTCGAGGTCTGTTCGCTGAAATCATCACAATGATACCACGAGTCTTTGCAACGAACAGGTTCGTTCGATACAATCTCAGGGAATAATGACTAAACTAACTTCCAAGCAATCACTCACCCCCGTCCATTGACCATGCTGCTAGCTATCGATGTAGGTAACACCAACATTGTCCTGGGTCTTTTCGCAGACGAGCTAGTCAAGCATCAGTGGCGAATCAGCACCGATTTGCGCCACAGCTCAGACGAATATCAAGCTATCTTCAAGTCGTTGGCGCAGAGCAGTGGCATCACACTAGAAACCGAAGTCTCTGCGGTCATCATTGCATCCGTTGTCCCACAGATCACTCGTTACCTCGTTGTTTGGTGCCGGCGCTGGCTGAAGATCGAGCCCATGTTAGTGAGCGTCGCCTTGGAGTTGGGATTACCCATCCACGTCCGGGAACCAGAACGGGTAGGTGTCGACCGCCTGCTAAATGCCGTCGCAGCTTGTAAAGAGTATGGGGCGCCTTGTATCATCTTAGATATGGGCACTGCTACCAAATTCGATGTTGTGGATGGCTCCGGCGCCTTTGTAGGTGGTGCGATTGCCCCAGGCCTTCACAATACCACAGATGCACTGGTGCAGAGCACATCACTGTTGCCGCAAATTGAGTTCTTGGCGCCCCCATCAGCGATCGGTGATGACACCATCAGCGCTATGCAGTCAGGTATCGTATTTGGCTACATCAGTTTGATCGAGGGTTTGCTGACCCGGATTCGAGAGACCTTGCCCGAAAAGCAAGTACCTGTGGTGGCAACTGGAGGGCTGGCAAGCGTGATTCGCCCCCTTACAGCGATGGTAGACTATTATAATCCCTCGCTCACGTTAGAGGGCCTAAGATTGGTTTACGAACGGAACAAAACAAATAGCAACGAGGTGAAAAAGTGAATAGTGTTAACATTCTATCTGATAAAAAAATCCTTTTAGGTATCACCGGTGGAATCGCCGCATATAAAGCCGTAGACATCTGCTCGCAGTTGGTTCAATCTGGTGCTGATGTGCAGGCGCTGATGACAAATTCAGCACAGAAGTTCGTAACACCATTGACATTCGGTGCAGTAAGTGGCCACGAGCCGGCCTGTGACCTCTGGCAACTGTATGGCGGTGAAGAGATCGGCCATGTGGCGCTGGCTAAAGAGGCAGATCTGTTTATCATCGCCCCACTGACAGCCCATACTTTGGCACGTTTAGCACACGGCATGGCTGACGGGCCCCTGGTCGCTACAGCTCTCAGCCTTCAATGCCCGATGCTCATCGCCCCTGCCATGGAGTCGCATATGTGGGAACACCCTGCCACCCAATCCAACTTACAAAAATTAGTGGATTGGGGTGTAACGGTGGTAGGACCTGAACCAGGCAGGTTGGCTTCCGGCGCCTCAGGTGTAGGGCGTATGACGGAACCGGACCAGATCGTCGAGCAGGCGCGTATGATACTGGGGCGCAGCGGGCCTTTATCAGGTATACGGATTACGATAACGGCTGGAGGTACACGCGAATGGGTGGATCCTGTGCGCTTTATGGGCAACAGAGCCAGTGGCAAGATGGGTGTGGCTCTTGCGCGCGTAGCCAGAGATCAAGGCGCCCATGTTAATCTCATCTATGGGGCTATGGCCGTATCGCCACCGATGGGCGTTAATGCTATCGAAGCCATTCGAGCTGAGGATATGCTCCGCCAAACGCTCGATCTGTTACCCGAAACTGATATCCTGATAAGTGCTGCCGCCATCGCAGATTTTCGACCGCTCACGACGCATGATACGAAATTGAAAAAAGAGAGCGGTACGGGCATTGAGCTAGAAAGAACGCCAGATGTTCTCAAGGCTGTTGGAGAGCGGCGGTCGGCTATCGGTATGCCCCGGATTGTGGTTGGCTTTGCGGCCGAGACCTCTGATCTACTACAAAACGCAACTCGCAAAATGAAGAACAAAAACCTGGAGATGATTATTCTTAACGATGTAACTGCAACTGATGCCGGATTCGGCGTAGATACGAACCGGGTTCACATTCTCACCCGAGATGGCGCAGTTGAATCACTGCCACTTATGGACAAAGAAGAGGTAGCTTTTAATATCCTGCATCGTATTCGCGGTCTGTTGGGAGCACAAAGCATCGGCTGGTCTCCAGGAATCGGCAGTGTTATCCCTTCTTGATGAACCAACGTAATTCCTTGATGTGATTTGCGTCATCACCCGTGTCGGCAGGGTCTTTGCAATGTGTCGCTATTTGTCGTATCCAAGTGGGCGCCTTGATGGAGGACCGTGCAGTAGGTTGACTGAAACGCAGCAAAATATTGTGGATAAGGAGAATTTATGAAAAAGGCACTGAAATCGATATTCTTCCTGGTGGTGGCGGCCGTGCTCACTGCGTTTGTTTTGTCGAATACGCAGACACTGGCAACAGCACCTGACCAGCCCTTGAAGGGAAGGGCAGGCTCGGCAGACCATGTTGGCATCCCAGAGTGGACAACAGCTTGTACACCAGACAGTTATGAACCAGATAATGATGTCCCGTCGGCGAAGCAGATCAATACCAATGGTGTACCTCAAACTCATAACTTCGAACCGGCAGCAGATATCGATCATCTGAAGTTCGCGGCAGTGCAGGGCCAAGTTTTCAATATATGGACCCTCAATCTTGGTAATTCGACAGATACCATTCTCTATCTACTCGATCAGGATGGGTCTACTCTTCTGGCGGAGAATGATGACGATCCGGGACGGGGGCTGGCGTCTCGAATTGTGTGGCAGGCGGGAGCAACTGGCACCTTTTATGTCAAAGTAAAGGATTTCGACGTGTTGGGCAGCTGTTTAGCGTATGACATCGCCGTACAAACCCATCCCCTCTACTTACCTCTAATCACAGTCGTATACGAATATCCAAAAACACTCACACCTACAGTCACATTCACGCCAACACCAACTCCAACACAGACGCCCACGCCAACACCAAGTTCCACGAATACGCCGACGGCTACGATAACGCCTACTAAAACATCTACACCTTGCCTGCCCTATTGGAAATCGAACATCAACCTGGGTGATGCGCCCAAGGGTCTGGTGAGTACCGATACCAGGGTGTTTACAGCGATGTATGGCAATGCACGGCTGGCCGTGATAGACCCCACGTTACCGGCACTACTCAGAAGCAAAGACTCGAATGGCAGCGGAGCCAATGGCGTGGCGGTTAGTAACGACAAAGTCTATATGGCCAATCGAGACAGTAACGCCATAAGTATATTCAAGGCAACCGATCCGCAAGATCTACTCGGCGCTCTGCCTGCAGGACTGTTGCCCTTTGGTGTTGCAGCCAACAGCTCAAGGGTGTTCGTCGCTAACTTTGATAGTGATAGTGTCACGATCATCGACAGCGCCAATGACCAAGTCATCGCCACAGTAGCAGTCGGCAAGAATCCGACCCTGCCGAGTGCAGCGGCAGATCGTGTGTTTGTACCACTCCACAATGGTGGTAAATCGAGCGGTATACGCGTCCTGGATAACAATGGCTCGGAGTTAGACTACATTCCAACCGGCAAAGGTCCATTCGGCAGCCACTACGACGACGCCAGCAAACGGCTTTATGTCAGCCACTGGGGTGAGAACCGCATTGTCGTGATAGATACAATTAGCTTGAAGATCGTTGATGAATTTACCACGTCCGGAAAACCTTACAGCTTGGCATTGAATCCCTTCAATCAACATTTGTTTGTGGTAAGCGCAGAGACCAACAGCGTTTATGTATACGATATGCCCACAAAAGATCACTTGAGCTCGCTCTCGATGCAGCCCATCGGTGAGGTCGATGGCGGGCAGGGTATCGCCGTATGGAACACAGATGTGTATGTAGCGATTTACGCGTCACAGCACGTTAGCGTTTTGGATGATAGCTGCCCCTGGTAAATTTTTCATCAGCGAAATGACACTATGACTGGTTTGGCATGTTTGCCAGCATCCCAGTATTCACTGGATGGGAAGTAGATCGCTTTGTTCACACCTTCATGTTCGCCGTAAAGTATAAAAGAGGTGTAGCCGGCCGAGACCAGGTCGGTGACGTCGAAGTGCAGCCAGGTTCCGATATCTGTATAATCGACCAGCTTGCTATCCACTGAATCAGTGCGATCGAGAGCCCCTTGAGCACCGGCTGTTTGCCAAGAACTACCCGATTGGGCCTGGCTCCATGTAGCTGTGGCCGTGTCCCAATCGGGTGATATGCCGGC
>PIVW01001577.1 GCA_003353825.1 Chloroflexota bacterium | reverse complement strand
CTATACCGATGTGATGTTGAATGCCGAGGAACTCGTTGACCTGGGCCACCACGTTGGCAGTGTAGTCGGAACCGGGATCTGATTGGAGATAGGTAAAGGGGCCGAAGACGGCCCGGTGCGTAAAGATGGCATCAGCTGCTGCAGCTTCGGTCTTGGCCGACGCCGCATACAGATTTATGACGTTAGAGCCCATTTCCTTGGAGATGTGTACGTGATTGTTGCCGTGGATATCGGCGGGGGAGATCGGTACTCCATCGAGGGAAACCGTGTTCCAAGGATCCGGTGGCTGCAATATTGTACGCTTTGGTGGAATGACTAGTCCACCGTTGCTGATACGATATTTTTGACAGTGTGCGCATTCTGCTACCAGGGTTTGGACACGTGCGAAGGGCATGCCGTGACCGGGGTAGTACTGGTTCAACATGGACCAAGTCTTGCCGGCTCCCCAGTGCCCAGGCTTCTTACTGTGGCACTGGACGAACATCTGAGCTCGCTGCTCTTCTGAATATCTAACCTTGGGGGGCTCGT
>PIVW01000227.1 GCA_003353825.1 Chloroflexota bacterium | reverse complement strand
ATACCCTTCCTGCCGACCTGCCCATCGAAGGGCTCGAGATCAGCAAACGTGCAGACACCAACCAGGGTGAGTTAAACACCTTCTGGTCGTTGAAATGGTACGAGCAAATCCGCCGGCCATACAAGGTAACGGCAGCAAAACGGGGATTTTACCGGTATGGCCCAGCCCGAATCGAAACCGGCGACTTATTCGGCCTTTTTCGCTCCACGCATCGGCGTACTGAAGAGCAACTGCTGATCGTCTATCCCAAAATCGTACCCCTCACCAGCTTGGGCTTACCTGCCAAAGAACCTTTCGGCGATCTAACGGCGCCAAGGTTTATGTTCGAGGATCCGAATCGCACCGTTGGTATTCGCGATTACAGGCCCGAAGATGACTTTCGCCGTGTTCATTGGAAGGCATCGGCAAGGCGTCACGAATTACAGACACGCGTATTGGAACCTGCTAGCTCGCACAATCTTGTGGTCTGCCTGAATGTCGCCACCCTAGCCCAGCACTGGCGAGGTGTGATTGCCGCAGTCCTGGAACAAGCCATCAGTATAGCTGCCTCTATCTGCTACTACAGCATTGAACAACGCTGGCAGACTGGTCTTATTGCCAATGGTGCATTGCCTCGATCCGACCAGCCGATCAAGGTTCTGCCAGGACGTTCACCCGGTCAAATTACGGCGCTTCTGGAGATGTTGGCTGCTGTCACACCATTTGCCACCGCACCTATCGAACGACTGCTGGCGACAGAGAGTCCACGGTTGCCCTGGGGGAGCACATTAGTTATCGTTACAGCCATTGTCTCTGAAGATCTAGTTGGAACCCTGCTCGATCTTAAACAGATGGGGCGACGGGTTGTGCTTATCTCTTTGGATAAAGAGCCGCCGCCCAATCATTTGCGTGATATCCTGGTTTATCAAGTGGCACAGGGAGACATGCCTGACTTAGATCTGGGACACCCTGTCAGCGGTGAACAAACGATGCTCAGTCCTGCGCAACTTCAAGCGACGGCCATCAGACAAGCGGGAAATGTGTTGAAAGAACAAGAGGGTCCAGCTACCGCTCAATCTACGTCGCCCTCCCATGAATGAGTTTTGGGTCGATCTGCAGTTCTGGCGCGGCATCCCCTGGCGGCGCACGGTGCTCATGTTGACACTGGCCGGATTGGAAATGTCCTGGTTGACGCCCATCGTTATGGCCTTTCACCCCCGCAGCTGGGGCAGATCACCCCTCCTTTACCTTTTAGGCCTGTGGCTGATCATGCTTTTGATGATGGCGATGGCACATTTCATGACATCGCGACAGGTTGATTCACCCATGTTCGAGCTGGGGGTTGTCGTCACAATTCTGGGAATAGCACTGATTGTTACACGACTTTATGTATTCTGGAATGAGCCGATTACGGACTTCAGTTGGTTGCGTGTACCCTTTCAGGCAGGGCATCCCCAACGTATGCAGGTATTTTTGTTGCTGGCAACACTCGCTTACCTCTGGTGGCGTGGCGTCACCTTTTTGCAGAGGGATATCGGTTTCTTTGTCATAGGTTTTGATTTTCGCAAAGGTGTTTTAGGACTTGTTGCAGGCGTTCTGCTTTTCACCGGCCTCAGTGGTGAAGCAGCCGACGTGTTCGTTTACCCCTTTTTCTTCTTCAGCTTGATGGCCGTGGCCTTGGGCCGTGTAGAAGATAAGGCCACGGCGACCAGCGGCGGTGAGCAACCCTTCGGTCCGGAATGGGTAGGCATCCTCGGCATCAGTAGTCTGGCTGTATTGGCCATTGCCGCCCTCTTCGGGCTGGCCTGGAGTCTACCCGGCTTTAGCGCACTCGGTGGCGCTATTGCCCCTGCCGGTTCGGTTTTGGGGCGGGGCGTTTCCCTGATCCTCCTCGCCCTCCTGACCCTGTTGGAACCATTCATGGAATGGTTGATTCGAGCCATTCAAGCAAACATGCCCAGCGATGGGCAAGGCCCATTGATTCAGCTACCGGCCGATGCATCTGAACTGTTCGGCTCAGAGCTTGACACTGAAGCCTGGCAACCTAGCCCCTGGCTTCAGTTCATTGCTGATCATGTGTTACCTATTTTGATCGTGGTCATTGTTTTGGTAGTCCTGGTTTTATGGCTGGAACGTAGCCGTCGCTCCGGGCGTCGCAGGGAGCGCGAGCACATGCGAGAACGCACCGACGGTGTTGAACGCGCAGGGATGGGCGGATTGGTGCAGGCTGGTTTGAACCGCATCCGCGATATCGCTGGTTTGGTGGGACAATTTGGCTTGGGGCGGCGATTCTACGCCGCCATCTCCGTACGCAATATCTATGCCAATGTACAGCGCCTGGCAGAGAGCCGAGGTCATCCCCGGCATCAAGCCCAAACCCCAAACGACTATCTTGTCGATCTCGAAGCGGCATTCCCAGGACAAGAAGAGGCACTAGCGCGCATCACTCGTGCATACAATGCCTACGAGTATGGCGAAGTCCCCACCGATCAAGCTGAGCTCGAACAACTGCGCTTGGCCTGGGTCTCGGTAAAGGCGGCTGCCAAACAGGCAAAACCACCTTCGTCGCAAAATGCAGGAGAGGGTTAGCCGGTGATATTGAATGTCTGATATCGAAGAACGTCTTTCACGGTTGCGTCAGGCCGGACGTTTGCGTCGCCGAAGCGGGGGGATTGCGCCCACCAAAGATCAAGCGCGCCCTGCTCCCACCCCCCCATCCCCTCCTGGCAGTGAAGATCTCCTTGCCTTATCCGGGATGGAAGTGATTGATGACAACAAAGGTAGCTTTCTGCTCCGCACACTGCGATATGAGTTGGCGCATCAGCAGGGGCCGAGCCTCTTGGGGGATTTGCTCGAGCTTCCCACGGGTGTAGCCGCTCTAACGGGTCGAGATTCAACACTGGCCGGATTCGATTTTCGCCGGATAGCTTTTATCGATACTGAAACCTCTGGGCTGGCCGGTGGGGCCGGGACCATCGTTTTCCTGACCGGGGTAGGTAGCTTTGAAGAGGATACCTATATCGTACGCCAGTACTTTGCTCGCAACCCCGCAGAAGAACCTGCGTATCTACAGCACTTATCTGACTTACTATCGACCATGGAGGGGCTGGTTAGCTTTAACGGCAAGTCTTTTGATATGCCTCTGCTGCGAAGTCGTTTTATCATGGCCGGGTTAGAACCGCCCGCCGATCACTTGCCCCACCTGGATTTACTGCACCCCGCCCGCAGACTGTGGCGAGACCGGCTCGGCGCCTGTAATTTCGGCAACCTGGAAACACAGATATTGAGCTACCATCGCAGCGGCCAGGATGTGCCATCGTGGTTGATCCCCAGCATGTGGTTTCGTTATGCGAATGATGCCTCCAATGCCGCGGAAATGGAACGCGTGCTCTATCACAACGAACAAGACATCGTCAGCATGGTGCCTCTGGCACACATCCTATGTGGGATATTCAGCGGCGTAATCGATCCTCATCCTGCTGATCTGTTGGCCCTTGCCCGCAATCTCGCCCGCCAAGATCAGCTTGAGGATGCCGAATCAGCGTATCGTCGCGCCCTGGAGGGCGATCCTAGTCGGGCGCAACGTTCCGATATCATCATGGGTTTAGCAGCACTATTGAAAAAGAAGGGCGAACGCGAGAAGGCGGCGATCTGGTGGGAGGCAATGGTTACATCAAAACCTCTCGGTACGGCGGATCCATACATCGAGCTGGCCAAATATCATGAATGGGAGACCAAAGACCTGCATGCCGCCCGACACTGGACGGTAGCCGCCCTGGAAGATGCTGCGCAGTGGCGGCCCAGCTATGAACGTGGACAGATCGTCTCAGAGCTGAACCATAGATTACAGCGCTTGCAGCGGAAGTTGGGCCAGGGATAGAGAACGTCAACCCGCCTGAACCTCACCTAACTTGCTACGCTCTACCACCATATCCATCATCTGTTCGGCTACTTCGAGGAATGCGGGCTGATCGCCGTAATTGTGGCGAATCTGATCGACAACACGTTGCAAGACACCGGCATTGACGTCCGCCAGAGAGAGGGTGCGGTCACGCCAGCGGCGGCGCAACTCAGGATTTTCATGGTTGGCCGCAAGCACGGCGATTTGGGCAGGCGAGGCTGTGCTCAAATTCCAACTGGAGACATTGATGCCGATTTCGCGACCGGCATTGGCCCAGTAATAAGCAAGCATGGGATTGATCAGCCCACGCATACGGCTCCACAGCGGATCATCCTCTTGGAGGAGAGCAAAAAAGGCGAGATAGTAGCTGCGAGAACCCCCGTAATCCCGCTCGACTTGCGATAACTCTCCCGCTCGTACGGAAGCGTACGATGCCATATACCATCGCAAATCTTCCAGCGTGGCGCCTGGTTCGTTTTCTTGCACAGCGTCCCATTGCAGGCGGCAGGCATACAGGTAACTGCGCGCCGATGCCGAGAAATCTTGCGAACGCTGGATCATAGCACGTTTGGCTAGAGATTGTGCTTTCTCTGGGCCACGTGAGGCGCTCTCCGGGACCAGAACCTGCTCGATCTCGCGGCACAGCAGCTGTAGGGCGGGTTCGTCGTAGAAAGGGATGGCCGAACGGCCCGGCAGGCGATAGCGGTTTTCGTCGTATACAATGAGACTGCGGTCTACAAGATCGTCGAGCAGGTTCTGAACATAGTCCTGTTGATCGCGGTCATTTAATAGTACATCAGCTATCTCGGCCTGATCGATCCTGATACCGGCGTGGACAACCGCGTGGACAAAACCTGATTCAGCTCGCTGTACGAAGTCAGCCTCACTTTCGATCCCGGTTGCCAACCACACCGGCACGCGCACCGAGGCCGCCTGTTCACCATAATCAAACGCTCGCTGCCTGAAGCCCATCTGCCAGATATGCCGTAGCATAGTTTTACTGCGGCTCAATCCCAGCAATTCATACCGTTCACGTAGTTCCTCGATGAGTTCATCGGTGGTGTAATGGCCTGGTTTCGCACTCAGTTCGCGATAGATATCGCGCAACACATCGCGGCGGGTGGCGAAATCAGCAGAGGTCATTTTTAGACGACTGAAAACCTGTTGGTATTGGTCAGCAATGGTCTGTGCTTGAGTGTGTTCGTTGTCCTTGCGTTGGATGGATGCAGTGTGCTCCATCATGTCCTGGTCGATATCTGCCTCGAAATCCTTGGGCGCGACATAAAGCTGTAGATCGCGCAGATACAATTGGATGAGATCGGCATTTTCTTCGAGCCAGGTTCTAAATTGCGAATACCCGAAATTGGCTTCATTAAAGGTCGAGTCCATCGATAGCATGGTCTGTTTGACGTGTGCCGCCAAGATGGGTACCTCGCCCCGCTGTTCATGCGCTTGTATCGCCTTAACCAGCAGGTTGCGCGCGGCCACATGATCGGTGCCGGTTTGTTCGGTCACGGAGCTGGTTTCACCCATAAGTGTCTCGAGATAGATGAATTCGTCACATGAGCGTACCAACAAGCGGTGTGTGATATTGCGCGGGCCAATGCCCAAGGTATATTTGCCGTACTCGCGCAATTTGCTGACCAATGCCCCAAAATCACTATCGCCTGAAACGATGACAAAGGTCTCGATATGCGAGCGGGTCATGGCGATTTCCAGAGCATCTACAGCCATGCGGATGTCGGCCCGATTTTTACCCGCTCGCACGCTGTACATCTGAATGAGATCAATGGCATTCTCCATCATCTCATCGCGGTAATGTGCAAAACGTCCCCAGTCACCATAGGCTCGTTTCGTGACCAGCGGTCCCCTGCTTTGCAGATACTCCATCAGTGACGTGAGTTCAAAATCGAGGAATGCCTCTTCCGCCCAACGTGCAACATTTTCGAAATCGATGAAAACTGCTATTTGCTTGTTCATAATCGCCTTCCCATAAAAAGTGACCTGAGCCCAATAACTGATCTATTTAGACCGTCAAGAGCAGTATGTTTGTACAAGCAGGCTTGTTTAAGCCGTACTCGATGCACGTAAAAGAGAGTAGGTCAAAGCGGTTTGGGTGTCAAATACTATCGATGATAGAGTCTGTGGCATCTGCTTTGAAAATTAAAAGTCAAAACGTAAAGTGCAAAAGGCAAATGTGCCCTTCATGAAACACTCTCCACACAATTCTCCAGTCCCCGACAGTATACAGAGACAGTGGTGGTTGACAGTATGTTTATATGTGCTGGCTATGCTGTCAACAGTATTGGCTCTGCGGATGCAGTGGGAGGGTTTTCTGCTGATACAATGGGGGGCGGTAGCAGGTCTGGTTTTGGTATATGAGTTATGGTTGGTGCGCCGAAATCTTCATCTGAATCATTTGGCGAGTGAGGGTCTAATCCTGCCCTACTTTGGCTGGGGAACATCACTGACGCTGTTTCGAGGTCTGACCTATGGACTCCTGGCCGGCTTTTTCCTCACACCTCGGCCTACGGCGCTGTTGGCCTGGCTTCCTGCGCTCCTTTACACCCTGGCCGGTATAGCCGATTACTTTGACGGTTATGCCGCCCGCAGGACAAACCATGTCACGGCGTTGGGTGAACTTCTCGATCTCGAATTCGATGCTTTGGGTTTGCTGGTCGTGGTCGGTATCGCCGTTCACTTTGGACAACTGCCCATGTGGTATTTGCTGGTGGGTCTCGCACGCTACATTTTTGTGTTTGGTCTGAAATGGCTCCAGCGTCGCCATAAACCGACCTATGAATTGCCATCCAGTTATATACGCCGTGTGCTGGCGGGACTGCAAATGGGTCTGATGAGTGTGATCCTGTGGCCAATTGTAACGCCCGAGTTGGCCACTTTGGTAGGCGTTGTCTTTGCACTACCTTTTCTCGTCGTGTTCTTAAGGGATTGGCTCGTGGTGAGCGGGACGTTGGCTCCACACGCATCCCGTTACCTGGCAACGCGCGATACCACCACGCGTATCCTGGTCGATTGGCTGCCGCTGGCTTTACGTTTGCTGACAGTGCTGGCCATCGCTGCCTTATTACTCGATACGCTGTTATATTTCGAGGAGATCGTTGCCGCCTTTGCTACGTACGGTTTTTCTTCGCCGGATGGGGTCGTAGCGCTCTTTATGCTGATCGAATTAGTCGCCATTCCCTTCGTGGTCTTGGGCGTAGCCGCCCGTTTTTTCGCATTGCTGCTCATCATTCCCCTGGGTTTTACGATACTTGTCACCGGTTTCAGGCCTGAGGCCACGATCGCACTGCTTAGCTGCCTTTATATGTTAATCTTCGGAACAGGCGAAAAGTCCTTGTGGAAACCAGAAGATCGTCTGTTTGAGCGACAGGCGGGAGAGCAAGTCGGTGAGGAAACACAGTAGATTTTACTGCGTAATTCAACCTTTTGTGTACCGACTTTATCAATTGGCCCTCCGCCTGGTTCGTTCGGGCACCCTGTTTTGGCTGTTGGCCCTCATGTTATTGATATGGCTGGCACGCTCGATACCTATGTCCGCTGTACTCGATGCTCTCAGACGTCTACAAATTGGGCAGGTGCTGATTCTTGTTATCCTCAATGGTGTGATTCTATTGTTACTCGGCGGGCGCTGGTGGGTGATTTTGCGGGCGCAGGGATATAGGATCCCCTATCTGAAGCTCTCCGGCTATCGGCTGTCCGTTTTTTCGGTTAGCTATTTCACGCCGGGACCCCATTTCGGCGGCGAACCCCTCCAGGTGTATCTGCCCAAGGATAGAGATGGAGTACCAGGAACGACAGCCGCCGCTGCGGTGGCGCTGGATAAAACCTTGGAACTGTTTGCTAATTTCACCGTATTGGCGTTGGGTGCCATGGTGATCGTCTGGTTGGGTTTGATACCGGGATCGAGCAACAGAAATCTGGTTGGGTTAGTGTTTGTTCTACTAGCTCTGCCGGGTCTCTACCTGGTTAGCGTTTGGGCGGGTCGCCAACCTTTTACCTGGTTTCTCCGGCAGTTGCCTATCCCCGACCCTTTTGTGCTGGCGGTGCAGTCTGCTGAACAACAGGTGTCTCAATTCTGTCGGCGGCGGCCGCATGCACTGGCCGCCGCCACCCTGTTCTCGGCCATCAGTTGGATGATGATGCTGGGCGAATACTGGTTGATGGCACGATTTCTGGGCATCCCCCTGACACCTATTGAGGCTATTGCCTCCCTGACAGCCGCGCGCTTCGCCTATCTGCTTCCTTTACCCGGCGGTCTGGGCGCCCTAGAAGCCAGCCAAGCCCTGGCAATCTCAGCCCTCGGTTATGATGCTGCCGATGGCGTTGCCCTGGCCTTGCTCATCCGCATGCGTGACGTGCTGATGGCCGTCGTGGGAGTTGTACTGCTGGCGAGGATGACTAAGGCGCCGCTTCGAAAGTGATTGTGCGGCTTGTAGTAGGCAATTCATCACCGTGGTTGGTGTGGAAAAGCGCTAAAGCGCTTACTACAAACCTCTATTTGAGCCTGCCTACAAAATCCAGCTGATGGGCGATGTACACTAGTTCTTCGCGATCGATCTGCCGATGGCGCTGATTGATCCATGCCCCAAAGCGTTGGCCATGTAACTCAGGGTGTCCGGCCAATGCCCGGTGCACCGTTCGCACTATGTAGTGCAGAAAATAGGCTTCATCCTCCGGATACTCACCCCCGCGCGGGTACACCACCCAATCGGACGAACCGGCGGCCAACAGGTCGGAGCCGGCAGCCTTCAATAACGCAAAGAGATGGCGGCCAGTTTGGCTGTCTCCCGAACGCCTGCCGGCGATGAGGCGCTCATCCATAGTACCTCGACTTTGGCCATTTTGTCATTATTGTCAAGTAAAGCACCAAAAACCCGCTAGGCTTACATAACAGTAGCCCATATATAGTAGTTACCTTTTATAAAGTACTATTTGTAGTAGTCGCGATCTGATAATAAATCGATCTTGGAAAATGGCCAAAGTCGAGATAGTACGGTCATAGAGCGATTCGG
>PIVW01001576.1 GCA_003353825.1 Chloroflexota bacterium | reverse complement strand
CTTTCGATACAAATACAACCATGCACTCTGTAGGAAGCGGCTTTATATCTGCTCTTGGAGTTAACCTCCGGTCTAGGGATGCGGTGTTTGGAGTAAGCTATGAAGGGCTGTTTGGGGCGGACAAGTTCTCGCACATTGGCAGTATGAGTATCAGCTTCCACATGTAGGATGCGCGCTGTCATCGGCAGCGGGCCTCGCCCAAGCAGTGACCAGAACAGGTCTGGCTGCACTGGAGCGGCCCTGTATCTCACGGTTGTTACAAAGATTTAATCTCCCCGACATGTGCCTGTAAGGCTGACATCTTTATATGGGCGTCACGATATTCACCATTAACTAAAAGAACATTGTGATGCAAAAAACCTACCTGTTCGGCCGATCCTCCGAGATTCGCGTCGCACTAACTGCTGCGATGCTGCTGGGAACGGCTGTATACTCGTTGCCGGGCATGATCGATATGCCGGCCAAAGCGGCAGGTGCATTGGCGCAAACATTAAACAATGGTGCACCTGTTGCCGGGTTCGCCGATCTC
>PIVW01000777.1 GCA_003353825.1 Chloroflexota bacterium | reverse complement strand
ATGTGACAGTTACAAACCCATATTCGAGCTGCTACTCCGCAATTGTATGCCAATTCTTTACGAAAACCAATCCTGATCATGCCTCTTCATCGTACAGTTTCACACTTCGGGAATTGCTGCCTATTGTGCGTCTATTAACGGTAGAAATCGATCCATGAGATCTCAAAACTGGATTCACCACTCTGGTAGAACGATTCGGGAGCTGATACCTCGTAGTATCCGCCACCGCCAGACTCGCCTTCCTCCTGCACATATCGAATGTCCATCCACAAGGGATTATCTGGCTCGATCGCTTGTTCTTCATATCCTATCACCTGATATTCTCGCACAGTTTGGTCGCCGTGGCTAGAGACCGAGGCCCCTATCTCCGTATCTCCGTATAGAAAGCGGAATGATTCGAGACCCTTTAGACGCAACAGGATCGTGAGACTCTGCATAGTTTGGATCGACGCCAATTCGATCACTGCTTCACCGATACCGCTGGGGCTGTCGATATCGACAACAACCTCCGATATTCCCGCAACCGTGACAGTGTCATCCGTCCTGCTGGTTGTAACGACAGCGGTTCCGGCAGGCAAGTTACTGGCGCATGCCGTCACCAGTAGAACGATCAATGCCGCCACGACTTGCATAAACATCCGCAGGTCACGCATTACGATCTGGTTGCCTCCATACGGCCATGGCACTGTTTGAATTTGCGGCCACTACCGCAGGGGCAGGGATCGTTGCGTTTGGCATTGGCAAACGCCCTCTCTCTTTCACCCGCCTCTTCCGATGCCAATATCTGCATGATATCAGCGGGCGCCCGCTGTTGCCTCAACAAGCCTGCCATGATCTTCATAGGGCGGTCGATATGATTGAAGAAATGCTTGTAACTGGCGCAGAGGTAGTTGAGTTCGCGCTCACCAGCGGGTGCTAACAGGAACCGATTTTTGGGACAGCCGCCGTGGCAGGTGAATCGTACCTCACATTCCTGGCAATACTGTGGCAGGGTGGCCAGTTTATCTTGGCCAAATTGACGTTGCTTAGGTGATGCCACCAGTTCGATCATGTGCGTCTCTTTGATGTTGCCCAGTAAATAGTCTGGCTCGACATAGTGGTCGCAAGCATAGAGATCGCCCGTATGTTCGATTGCCAGGGCATTGCCACAGGTCGGCGAGAACACACAAAGGCTGGGAGGGGCGCCCACCCAATTCCCCAAAGCGACATCGAACAACTGTACATAGACCCGGCCGACATCGTTGCGCACCCATTCGTCAAATATCTCGACGAGAAACGCACCATACTGTCCCGATTGGATGGAGCGATCGCTGACGGTGTTTCCGGCCTGACGCAATCTACCTCCATCCTCATTGATGCGTTCGACGATCGGTATAAACTGCACGAATTCTGCGCCTAAATCATCTCTAAAGAAACGGTATACATCTAATCCTCTATCGCCATTGGCGGCATGAACGGTGCAGAGGATGTTGAAATCGACTTTGTGCCGCTTGAGAACTTCCAGCCCTCGCATCACCTGCTCGAATGACCCGGCCCCTCCTTTATTGACTCGATAAGCGTCATGAATCTCTTTGGGACCGTCAAAGCTGATGCCGATTAGGAAATTGTGTTTCTTGAGAAATATCCCCCAATCGTCGTTCAGCTGTGTGCCGTTGGTCTGCATCGAATAAGTGATGGTCATGCCGGGTTTCTGGTATTTTTCGGCCAACTCAACCGAGCGTTTGAAGAAGTCGAGACCCATGAGTGTAGGCTCGCCACCCTGCCAGGAAATCGAGACTTCGGATGTGCGGTGGGATTCGATCAACTGCTTGATGTACAACTCCAACATCTCATCGGCCATGCGAAAGCGACTGCCGGGATAGAGCATCTCTTTCGACAGGAAAAAGCAATACGCACAATCCAGATTGCAGATGGCGCCGGTAGGTTTGGCGAGAAGGTGGAAGGCTGGTGGGGCGGTGGCCTTGTCGAAGCCATCGGGCAGCATCCGGTTGTCTTTGAGGTAGCCATTACCATAGAGCAAGGTTGTTGTGGGCTGACCGTCCACATCGCCTATGATTGCTTCGTAGATTTGCACCTCATCCGGTGCGGTGATCACGGTGTAGTGTTGTTCGTATGTGTCGGCGGTCTCGTCGCTGGCGTTGCCTTCAATTGAACCATCCGCATTGAACGCGCCCGATT
>PIVW01001575.1 GCA_003353825.1 Chloroflexota bacterium | reverse complement strand
CCGAGTGGCTAGCGCATAGGACCCCAACCGTGACGATAGGCCCAACTTGAGTCTATCCGAAGATTGGTGGTTCGAATCCGCGCTGCGACTCGGCTAGTTTCTCGGGCGAGGGTTAGGCGCCTCGCCGATTTCCTTAGCTACCCGGTCTGACAGAGGAAGTTGATCTCGATGTAAACGTACGAATTAGGCATGTGCGCTGCGGCAGCCGGCCTGTAATATCCCCCAGGGGAAAGGAGATGGTGTTGGTGTGTGAAGTGAGTCGATGTATACCGGGGTAATAATATGTTCTGTGATTGTAAAGCGCGCCGAGATTGCCAAGGCGATGGGGCGCGCTATATAAGAACTAGATATTATTTATATTTACCACTCCCCCTCAATGCATCCAAGTCAAACATCTAAGTATGACCCCATACCGACAGAGCTCTAAAGCATGGGAACCAGGGGGAAGTTGTGCATGCTTGAAAATCAACAATGGACTATCATAGCCTTTGGCTCTTTCGTGGTGTTTTCATTTTTAGCAATCCCTCATG
>PIVW01001574.1 GCA_003353825.1 Chloroflexota bacterium | reverse complement strand
TGTTGTAGACCGTCGCAAGAGATACCGGAACGCTGGCGGCAACCGCCTCTTCATGAAGTTCTTCCGCCGAGACATGACGATCAGATCCGGTAAACAGCATGCTGGCCAGCGACGACCGATTTCATCCAAACCATCCAACAGGCCAGGAATACCAGCCTTATTGGATATTGGACAATTTGATGAGACAATATCATCGGTGCGGTTGGTATAATCACGCATCGCACGTATCGTCAGTCTTCCTGCGCGCGATGGCGTGTGTTAGTTTAAGAGAAAACAAGATAAAGGCACCAGCGTCGTATCAAAGCTGTTGCCGGTTAGAATGAGGGTTTGGCGGTGCGACAATCCAGTTATTCCTATGAGGAACTCCTATCTTGCGGGCGCGGTGAGTTGTTTGGGCCAGGCAATGCCCAATTGCCCCTTCCTCCCATGCTCATGTTCGACCGCATTACCTCCATAACTGAAGATGGAGGAGAATACGGCAAGGGACAGGTCGTTGCCGAACTGGATGTGAACCCTGATCTATGGTTCTTC
>PIVW01001573.1 GCA_003353825.1 Chloroflexota bacterium | reverse complement strand
CAGGAAGTCAGGTAATTCCACCCTCGCATACCATGGGTTCCAGCGCGCTCCCTCCCCTCTCTCCTTTCACCCCTGGCCGCATCGACACGAGGTCGGCGTGCGCCGAGTGATGAAGATAAATATTCATGATCAATACGTCATCGGGCGCCCTTTATTTTTCGGGCCAATCACAGATCACCTTTTATCTAGACCTTCGGGAACCCGAAAAATGGCCGCCGCCATGATGTGTCAAAGATGCGACAGCCATCACCACATTTTATGAATATATCCGTACTGCTTCGGTCAGGATGCCCGTCAGAGCGGCGTTTTGCGCGGACAGAGCATAGACAACGTAAAGATCGCGAACCGTGTCAATGCCCTCCAGGCACAGCGAAATGCAATCGAAGCTGAAATTACACGGTCCCCGGGACACGGTCATGTCAGACCCAGAGAGACAGTCGGCCAGCCAATGATCATGGTGATCAGGCCGAGAGTGCCAGCCCCACCGAGGCCAGTCTTGCCAGTTCCTGTGATGATTACCCAACACATGCCC
>PIVW01000776.1 GCA_003353825.1 Chloroflexota bacterium | reverse complement strand
CCACCGTTATCGCCTGCCGAATTAGCCGTGAAGGTGACGTTGCTGAGGGTTGGATTGCTATAGTCGTTGAACATGCCGCCGCCGTCATCGCCTGCCGAATTAGCCGTGAAGGTGACGTTTGTGAGGGTTGGATTGCTGTCGGAGTTGTACATGCCGCCGCCGTATTCGCCTGCCGAATTAGCCGTGAAGGTGACGTTGCTGAGGGTTGGATTGCTTTCGGAGTTGTACATGCCGCCGCCGTTATAGTCTGCCGAATTAGCCGTGAAGGTGACGTTGGTGAGGGTTGGATTGCTATACCAGGAGTTGTACATGCCGCCGCCGTATTTGCCTGCCGAATTAGCCGTGAAGGTGACGTTGGTGAGGGTTGGATTGCTATTATTGTCGTTGTACATGCCGCCGCCGCTGCTGGAACTTTGTTCCCATGACTCGCCCGTAGCCGCTCCGGCAGTGATGAAGAAACCATCCAATGTCGTCGTTTCGCCAACAACATCTGCCATCAGCACATGATAGGCATTCTCCCCCAGAATATTGGCCGTATCGGTCACCACTCCCCGCGCATCCACCTCATCATTCCCTTCAATATCCCCACTCAACACCGTCGGATACACTTCCCAATTCCGACCTGTCATATCCCCTTCTGACTCTGGTGTGCCGGGAAAACCACCGTATAGGGCGACACCATTGACGAGATCGAATGTGGCGCTGCGTGGATCCTCTTCCTCTGTGCGTTGGCTGGGCACATACACACCTTGGGCCACCCAGATCTGGTCGCCGGCCTGGGCTATATCAAGAGCGAATTGCAGGCTGGTAAAGGCGTCACTCCAAGAAGCGCCGTCGTTGGCCCCTGCGGTTTTTGTGGCATCCACATACATGGTCCTGGAAACGTAGCTGAGCACGCTTACACTGTTGTCATCCGCTACCGGATCGCCCGACGCCGCTGATACTGACGCAGTGTTGGTGAAGTCGAAGGTTGGATTGACCTCAGGTTTGACCTGACCGGTGAGGGTTATGATGCCCCCTGCCTGGGGCATGAGATCCGCGATTTCCCAAATATAAGCGGGCGGGGCGCCGATCTGGGTCACCGCCGCTCCTTCTGATGTTATTTCATCGATCACCACCTCAGTCGAGATCATATCTGAGAGTTGGGCGCCTGTGACTGTGTCAGTATCATGATAGTTGTGGAAATGCAGAGAATAGCTAATAGCAGCACCGGGCGCAACGACAGCAGGCGTAACCGCTTTGCCGATCTTGAGTCCAAAGGCCTCGTGCGCCCCCATATCGACGATCCCCCCGACAATACGTGGGTAGCCGTTGCTATCGGTGAGAATATCGTCAGAAAGCCAGTTATTGTTGCCGGCGTCAATAGCAGGAGAACGGGCTTGCAGACGTAGATCTCCGTAGTCGTTGTCCTCCAGTGTGCTCCAGTCGCCGTCTCCAGAATCGGGCAGACGAACAAGGCGCGGATCGGTATCGAGCATAGCTCCGTCACAGGTGGCATTTTGCGGACAACCACCTTGCACCAGGCTATCGGAAATCGCTACTTGACTGTCACTATAAGCGTAGATAACAGACCCGACATGACCCCAGAAGATACTGTTGCGAATAATCAAACTGCTATCGTTGTCTACATACATGCCACTGCCATTGCTTGCTGAATTAGCCGTGAAAGTGACGTTGGTGAGGGTTGGATTGCTATCCCGGGAGTTGTACATACCGCCGCCGCGTGAGCCTGCCGAATTAGCCGTGAAAGTGACGTTGGTAAGGGTTGGATTGCTATTATAGTTGTTGTACATACCGCCGCCAGAGCCTGCCGAATTAGCCATGAAGGTGACGTTGGTAAGGGTTGGATTGCTATTATAGTTGTTGAACATGCCGCCGCCAGAGCCTGCCGAATTAGCCATGAAGGTGACGTTCGTGAGGGTTGGACCTCCGCTGTTGAACATGCCGCCGCCGTCATCGTCTGCTGAATTAGCCGTGAAGGTGACGTTTGTGAGGGTTGGATTGCCGTCGTTGTACATACCGCCGCCGTCGCGTGCTGAATTAGCCGTGAAGGTGACGTTGGTGAGGGTTGGACTGCTATCTTCGTCGTTGTACATGCCGCCGCCGCCCCATCTTGCCGAATTAGCCGTGAAGGTGACGTTGGTGAGGGTTGGACCTCCGCTGTTGAACATGCCGCCGCCGGAACGTTG
>PIVW01000226.1 GCA_003353825.1 Chloroflexota bacterium | reverse complement strand
CTATTGCGATTCGGTGAATTCGGAGCAAAATTGTTTGCATGCGCAAATGCTAATCCTTTCTGAATCCTAATGCAAAATGGTCGGCAGGTACAGAGGTCGCATGGGATAGGCTTTGAACGATTTTTGCACCGGTTTCGCAACCCAGTCCCCCAATGCAATCAAAGGCGCATTCTTCGTGACCAAGGGTTTCATGATCTTAGCATATTGCCAAAATAATGACCATCAAAAGATGCGCCAATGCGCCAATGCGCCAATGCGCCAAGCTCCTGGCATAGGAAGGGGGTAGATTACTTGCTGGCGGAGCTTTTCAGGGTTTGCTCATAAACAAAGCCGCATCTACGAGAACTGTGATATCGGAGTGCCTTGCTCGGATCCAGACGCACCTATATCCACCGCCCCTGACAGAAGCATGAGGCATTTGTATGCTACGGGCAAACTCAGTTAGGATTTGTTGTTAACTTGACGAATACAGTCAATCCGATTCCGCTTTGCAAGGCCGTACTGAGGTTCTTACAATCAATGCTAGGACTTTCGGCTGCGCTCCGCCATACTGAACGGGCCAACATAAAATGGAAACGAAGATCAAGGTAACCAACCTCATCCTTATCGGCTTCGGCGCCGTTCACCAGAACTTTGTCCGCATCTTGACGGTTAAACGCGGGCTACTGGCAGAGCGATATCATCTCGAACTGAGGGTGGTCGGGGTCGCTGACAGCGGTGGGGCAACATACCAACCTGCCGGCTTTGACTTGGAGGCGCTGCTTGAGCACAAGCTTTCTGGCTCCAGCATCTACGCGTTTCCCGGCGGCAGGCCACTGCCCGATGCACTTTCTCTTGCTCAAGCGAGTGACTACAGGCTCTTGCTGGAAGCCTCACCCGTCAACCTGAGTGATGGCGAACCGGCAATGGCTTGCATTCGGGCCGCGCTTAGCCGTGGACGATCTGCCGTCTTAGCCAACAAAGCGCCATTAGTACTCGACTACAGTGGTTTGCATGATCTCGCCCAGGCAAATGATGCCAGATTGACCTTCAGCGCCACCGTCTGCGGTGGCCTGCCCGTCCTCAATGTGGGGCAACGGGACCTGCTGGGGGCGACCTTGCATAAAGTCGAGGGGATTTTCAACTCTACGACCAACTACATGCTCGCGCGTATGGCCGCCGGTGAAACATACAAAGCAGCCCTGGCTGAAGCACAGCGCCGTGGCGTGGCCGAAACCAATCCCGCCCTGGATGTGGAGGGCTGGGACACTGCCAACAAATTAGTCATCATTGCCAACGCTGTTTTGGGCTATGCGGCAAAGCTTGAGGATGTCGAGGTTGAGGGCATCACCAAGTTAAGGCAGCGACAACTGGCCGAGGTTCAGGATGCAGGCGACGTGTACAAGCTGATCGCCACCGCCGAACGAGAGGGTCAGCACTACCGCTTGAGTGTGAAACCACGCCAGATATCCGCTAACAGCTTCCTGGGCCGAATTTCCCACTGGCAGATGGGCATCCACTTCCACACCGATATCTACGAGCATGTCTATCTCAAGATCGATGAACGAGAACCAACGGCCACAGCAGCGGCCATGCTGCGTGATGCCGTTCACTTGGCCGCTAGCTCAATAAGATTCTAACAGCGATTCCACTTGAAAGCATCGCCGCAAAAGGGCGACGGCAACCAATTACCAGCCGGCTAAATTTGGAATTACCGGGCTTCCCATGGGTGCTGTTGCACATGAAGGATATCTGGCGTATACTCGGCTTTCCTGCATCTGTCATCTGATAGACGATGTGGGGCATATAAGGGAGAAACTACATCTTACTCTTGCCTATGGCATTTTCTACTGTGGCCTTGTCGGCAGCAGCTAAAACAGAAGATAGCGTATCAATCCCAATACTCGCGCCGGTCAGGGTGCAGACGTGCGTATTGATCTCGTATCATCTTACACACCTCCTCTATGCCCAGGATCGGTAATCGGCTACAAAGCGGCCTTATTCAACGAATCCTCTGCGGGCAGCACCCTCTTGCCGGCATCTATTCGCAGCGATATTGCGGCCGGTACCACTTACATCCAAGGCAGCGCCACAGGGGATGCCAGTTACGATCCAAGTAGCAACCAGATCGTTTGGGTCGGGCGTCTACAGCCGGGGGCATCCCACATCATTGAGTTTCAGGTCATGGTAGGGAGCGCCGCTGGTGATGGCACAGCCATTGCCGGCCTGGCCACCGGCATGATCGACGAGACACGAGTTGAAGCCACGACCCGCGATTTTGTCGATTGCAGGCCACGCACCGACACCCCAACCCCTACCCCTACCCCTACCCATACGCCCACTGAACCGGTGATCATCAACCCCAGCAATACACCTACGCCGACGCCAACACCTACCCAACCTGTCATAGGATTCCCCACAAGTACGCCAACCCGCACTCCCACCCCCACCCAACCGGTGATTGGATTCCCGACCAGTACGCCAACCCCACAGAAGTTCGCCATCCCCACCGTTGATATCACTATCACGAATATCGAGGTTTCTCATGGTATCCAAAACCTGGATAACGACATGCCCCTGGTCAAAGATCGCCGCACCGTCGTGCGTGTTTATGTACGCGACCTAACCGGGAAAAACGGCAGTGGCATCCGCGCCCGGCTCTACGGCACCCGCAATGGCCAGGCGCTGCCCAGCTCACCACTCAGCCCGCGCAATATGACAAGCAATCATGCGATCACAGTGCACCCTGATGGCGGAGATCGCCTTGATCTCGATGATTCTTTCTGGTTCACCCTGCCTGGCGACTGGCGCTCGGGCACGGTGACATTGCGAGCGGTCGTAAACTACAATCTCAAAGCGCCGGAAGGCAACCTGGCGAACAACGAAAAATCCACCACCGTCAGCTTCCGTACGGCATACACATTCAACATCACGAATGGTACAGGCAGCATCGATGAAGTCGTGCTTCAACAATCAAGTAAGGTATTCTCTGATAATCTGGCGCAGGCGCAAATACAGTTGGCGGGATTGCGTATCGATGATTTCTCAGACTTCGCCTTGGAAATACAGGATGCCACAGGCTCTGCCCTTGAGCGACGCCCCCTGTCAATTAGCGACAGTGAAGATGCCGACGTATCAAGCTACCTGGAATTGCTGCCCTGGCCTGCCGAAGCCCAGCAGATCGCGCTTATCAACGGAACCGACGTACTGACGACGATCAGCCCCAGCCCCAATCCCCCCACCATCACCCTGCTCTCGCCCAATGGTGGTGAGACTCTCCTACCTGCTTTCACGATCAGTTGGGAAGCTTCTGATCCTGACGGCGATGAACTTTATTTTCATGTACTTTACAGTGTGGACGGTGGCAACTCCTGGAAAGCCCTGGCATTGGGTGTGGAGGGATCAAGTTACAGCCTTGAGGATGGCATTGCGCTGACAGGAACAGATCAGGGCATGTTCCGCATCGTGGCGCTCGACGGATTCCACGTCGCATCAGATGATAGTGACGGCGTCTTCACCGTACCTGGCAACAGGCCTTTGGTAACCATTCTCGGCCCCACCCCAGACAGTGAACATGGCATCGACGATTATCTCACCTTGGACGGCATTGGCGAAGATCTGGAAGATGGCCAATTGGAAGGAGATGCCATGGTCTGGACATCGAATATCAATGGTTCGCTGGGAAACGGCAGCGAACTCATGTTGGCTCCGGCTAGTCTTGACTACGGTACACACATCATCACCCTCGACGTTACAGATTCGGATGGTGATAGCGCTCAAGCCAGTGTCACCATGATTGTTCGGCCATTAGAAATGTATATGCCTATGACTCTGCGCTAGTCCGTCATGAGAGTTTGATGTTCCAAAGGCTGGCAGTCATCGCTGAACCCAGGCATCGTTCTGCCTGTACGCATGACTGTCAGTCTTTGTCTGTAAACGCGCTGTTTGCGAAGAGTCGTGGCATGCTGTATGGTGTTGGCAAGCGCTTGCAGGTGCGATGACTATCTCGGATTCTACGTCCCCATCAGATTTGAACAAGGAACCTGCACATGACAAAACACATCGGTATTCTCACCTCCGGAGGCGACAGTCCCGGGCTGAACGCGGCCATACGCGGCATTGCCAAGGCGGCTATCGGCCAGTACGACATGCAGGTGATCGGTTTCCGAGATCGTTTTCGTGGGATGATGGAAAACCGCACCGTACATTTGGATAACAGTTCTCTTTCGGGCATTCTCACTGTGGGAGGGACGATACTGGGTACGAGCCGGAAGAAACCACATCGCATGTCTATCGGCAACAAAGTCATGGACATGACCGACGTCATCGTCGATAATTACGAAAAACATCATCTGGATGCCCTGGTGTGCTTTGGGGGAGGGGGTACGCAGAAAAACGCACTGCGCCTGGCCGAT
The DNA here is from genome assembly GCA_003353825.1 of Chloroflexota bacterium. Next base: position 4,595 of record PIVW01000226.1, on the reverse strand, counting down.
AAAGGGCTCAAAATCATCACCTTGCCTAAAACCATAGACAATGACGTAGCCATGACCGATGTTACTTTTGGATTTGACACCGCTCTGGGTATTGCCAACGAGGCTATCGATCGTCTGCACAGCACGGCCCACAGCCACCATCGCATTATCGTCGTCGAGATTATGGGTCACCGGGCGGGGTGGCTGGCACTTGGTTCGGGTATCGCTGGGGGGGGCGATGTCATCTTGATCCCAGAGATTCCTTACGATGTCGAACTTGTGGCCGAGGCTATCCGCTGGCGTAGTCGTGGCGGAAGCCGGTTTAGTATCGTGGCCATAGCCGAAGGCGCCCTGTCCCAAGAAGATGCTAAACACGTGCAGACTGCAGAAGCAGAAATCGTAAAAACAAAGGACAAGACAAAAAGGAAGAAAGCAAAATCTGAGTTACGAGCACTCCAAAACACACATAAAGGCAACACACTACAACTGGCAAGACGCCTGGAAGAGCTAACCGGACTGGAATCACGTCTGACCATCCTGGGTCACTACCAACGGGGCGGTACACCGTCGGCGGCAGATCGTCTGCTGGCAACCCGGTTGGGAACTGCCTGTGCACGCTACATAGAAGAAGGGATGTATGGTGTTATGGTCGCAACTTGTTCTAAGGGCACAGAGGCTGTGCCCTTAGAACAAGTTGCCGGTAAACGCAAGACTGTGCCTCCCAACCACCCTTGGATAGAGTCAGCTCGGTTCGTTGGCACCTGTTTGGGTGATTGATCTGGTCAGAAGCTCAGGATTTCTATGAACAATGCCGTTCTGCTGCCGCCGCTGATTCTAATTGTGGTGGCAGCCACCCTTGCTGCGCTGTATGGTCTGCCGACCCTCAACCGTCGTCTGGGCCTAACAAAGGCCAGTTGGTTGTTGGCGATAGCACCCTTTGTCGCCTTTATCTGGCTGATCCCGTTGACCTTGCAAGTCAGTGGCGGCACAGCTTTGGTCTGGCAGATCGAGTGGATACCTTCCTTAGGATTGCCCTTTGGGTTCTATTTCGATAGCCTCAGCGCGCTTTTTGCCCTCGTGGTTATCGGCATCGGCACGCTGGTGATCATCTATACGGGCTATTATTTCAAAGGGAACCGGGGTGCATGGCGATTTTTGACCTATATGTTCCTCTTCATGTTCGCTATGCTGGGAATGGTGATGGCCGGAGATGTGATCACCCTCTTCATTTTTTGGGAAGGCACCAGCTTTATTTCCTTTCTGTTGATCGCCTACAACTATAAAGATGCAGCCGCGCGCAAGGGGGCGTTCAAGGCGCTTATTATCACAGGCGGGGGAGGGATCGCCTTGCTGGCAGGTTTACTTTTCGTCAGCAGCATTGCCGGTTCCACCGTCCTACCTGACATCCTCAGCAGTGGTGACCTGTTACGCGGCAGCACTCTCTATCCGATCGTGCTGCTTTTGGTGGCATTTGGTGCATTTACCAAGAGCGCTCAATTCCCCGCCCACATCTGGCTGCCGGCTGCTATGACTGCGCCCACACCTGCCAGTACTTACCTGCACTCGGCTACCATGGTCAAGGCTGGCATCTACCTGATGGCGCGTTTCTATCCTGCCCTTGGTGGCACCGACCTCTGGTTCTGGCTTCTGACAGTAACCGGTATGCTGACCATGCTCAGCGGCGCCTACCTGGGCTTGAAACAAAATGACACGAAGGCTCTGCTAGCCTATTCAACCATAAGCCAGTTGGGTATCATGATCCTGCTGATCGGGCAGAATACTGCCATTGCTTTCAAGGCCCTGGTCATCGGTATCGTCGCCCATGCCCTGTACAAAAGCGCTCTCTTCATGGTGGCGGGCATCGTCGATCACGAAACTGGTACCCGGGACTTGCGTCGTTTGGGCGGTTTGTGGCGCCCCATGAAAATCACATTCACCGTTGCGACGGTTGCTGCACTCTCTGCCGCCGGATTCCCTCCCCTACTCGGCTTTCTGGCAAAAGAGACCCTGCTGGCTGCTGCCATCGAGGCCGCCATCCCTGAATCACTCAGCCTCCTGTTTCCGACAGCGGTGGTGATCACGGGCGCCTTGCTGTTGGCACAGATGGCCCTGCTCATCTGGGAAACCTTCCTGGGTAAACCCAAAGATCCATCCGTTCACGGCCATGAAGCACCCTGGGGCATGATTCTGGCTCCTGCCATCCCGGCCTTGATGTCTGTACTGATCGTCGTCGAAATCGGGGCAATACCCACGGTCGAATTGTTGGCGCATGCCGCATCCGCTGCCTTCGGCGATAAAGTGAAGGTATCGCTACACCTTTGGTCGGGAATCAATTTACCCCTCATACTTTCGGCCGTTGCCATCACCATTGGCGTTCTCCTCTTCTTAGGGCGACACCGAATTCGAGCCTGGCAAAACCTCATCCCCGAACGTTGGTCATTCGACACGGTCTACACCCACACACTAAGAGGCTTAAGCTGGGTAGGAACTCGATTCACCTGGTTTCAACAAGGTAAGTTGCGTTATTACATGATGGTCGTCCTGTGTGGTGTGGTCGTGCTAACCCTTGTTTTCACCCGCTCAACCCTGTCCGATATCGTCACAGGTCTCGATCTGCCCTCCCTGGACGTAATCGGCGGCCTAAACATGTTGCGTCTGTTCTCGCTTATTTTCGCCGTAGCAACTGCACTGGCAACCGTATTTTTGCGCCGTGGCTTCTATGCCATTCTGGCGCTCTCCGTGTCAGGATTGGCTGTGGCCCTGTTGATGCTCCTGGAACCATCCCCAGATGTAGCGCTCGTACAGATCGTTGTCGATATTCTCTCCCTCGTCATCCTGGCGCTGGCGTTGATTAGGTTACCACGCCCCCAGAGGTTGAGAGCCTGGCGAACAACGTTCAGACAGGCAGGAAGAGTATCGTTCACAGCTGAATTGCTCATTGCGGTGGGTAGTGGTCTGATAGTTACGCTGTTGACGCTACATGCCTTGGTAACACGCAACCGCCTTAGCGAAGTCACACCTTTCTATGAAGCTAATGCCAAAAAACTAACAGGAGCGTCGGATATCGTCGGCGCTATCGTCATCGATTTCAGGGCGTCTGACACCCTTATCGAGATTGCAGTGTTCGGTATGGCGGGATTGGGCATGTACACCTTGCTGCGTTTTGCCTCACAGCGAGCCGGCGACTATCTGCCAGACTCGTTTCCGGTTGTCGGCAGATGGATGCGCAGTATGGGTATTAGCGGGTCGCCGACTTCCTCATTCGTACGAGCGATATCCACAATTTTATTGCCGGTTACTATGGTGATCGCAGCCACGCATATCATGTACGGCCACGATCTACCGGGGGATGGCTTTACGGCAGGGGTCATTGTAAGTTTGGTGGTGGGGCTATGGTACGTGATCTTCGGTTATGATGAAACCCGCGCACGACTTCCCTGGCTCAGACCACGACTTTTAATCTCAAGCGGTCTGCTGTTAGCCGTCCTACAAGGCACTGCCGGCGCTGTTCTAGGCGGCGCACCATTTGCTCCAGTAGACTTCGGGGAGTTGCTGGGGTTGCCCTTACCTGCAGGCTTCCATATCAGCACCGCTCTTCTTTTTGAAATCGCGGTCTTTCTCAGTGTTTTGGGTAGCGCCAGCCTCATGCTCAACACGTTGGGGCATCCCGGCTATGCCGATGTCGAGGTCGCCCGCGTGAATGAGATTGTAGAGGCAAGGAAATAGATATCGATGCAACTACTCACAGCGATCGCAATCGGGTCACTCTTTGGCATTGGCGTCTTCCAATTGCTGCGGAGGAGTATCCTTCGGTCGGCGATGGGCCTGATCATCATTGGCAACGCCGTCAATCTGTTCTTATTATCAACCGGTGTTTATAAGGGCGCCGCGGCCGCGTACACCAACGCCACGGCACAACGAAGCGACGCTTTACCCCAGGCATTGGTCCTTACAGCCATCGTCATCGGCATGGGCGCCGTTGCCTTTGTCCTCGCCCTGCTCATTGTCATGTCAACTCGCTATCACACAGCCGACATGGATGAAGTAGACTCACTCAAACATTAGCGATGAACTCCTACCTGATTTTTTTACCGATCCTGCTTCCATTCGCAGGTGCAGCGCTTGCCCTGCTCTTACCTAGCAACCGCAGAGTCCGGGCATTCTGGGCACTGGGCGTCGCTCTGGTTTCATTTAGTATCACCGCCTTGATACTCTGGAGGGTTTGGCAGAGCGGTGAGCCTATCGTGTTTCAAGGAGGCAATTGGGCCGCTCCCTTTGGCATCACCTTGATGGCGGATATGCTCGGCGCCTTCATGGCATTTATGGCGCAACTGGTGCTGGTCATGGGCATTATCTACGCGATCGGTTCCAGAGAAGGCGTTGTCCTATACCCCACCTTCTATCCCCTAGTGCTGATGATGGGGGTAGGCCTGACCGGCGTTATGCTCACGGGCGACATTTTCAACATGTATGTGTTTATCGAGTTGCTACTCATCAGCGGCACGGTGCTCGTAGCAGTCATCAATATCGTAATGTTTGCCGATGCCCGGGAACTCGAAGAAGCGGCAAAGGCGTCGATATATTCCAGAATCTATATGATGGCGATGGTCATCCCG
>PIVW01001572.1 GCA_003353825.1 Chloroflexota bacterium | reverse complement strand
TGAGCGCTATGATCCGATTGATTGCCATGGAAAAAAGGCTGGTCTATACTTCGCAGTGAAAACAATTATTCATCCCGGTCTATTCTGAGCTATGAACATCATCCTACGAATCATTATTATCATCCTGCAAGTCATTATCGGCCAACTCCTGGGTTTCATGCCAGCTTATGCTCTGGGCGTCGGTGGCGGCTGGGAACTGGTGGTGATCGCCCTCGGCTATACGGTGGGTGTGGGGGGAGTGGGCGTTCTGGCCGATATCTTGCGTAAGCGATTTGCGGTCGATCAGGTGGCTGTAAACCTGTTGGGCACGCTCATCGGTAGCTTTCTGGGGGTGCTACTTATCCTCATCACGCCGGCATTTGGTTTTATGCAACTGCTGATGCCCTTGACAGGCGCGCTGCTCGGATATTATCTGGCGTCCTATCTGTATGCATTTGACAGCGCTTCCTAACATTTTAGCTCACACCTTCGACAGGTTACCGTTCGATGAAGCCTGTCGAAGGGGATAGAGTCGGCGACTCTGAACTTACCCC
>PIVW01000775.1 GCA_003353825.1 Chloroflexota bacterium | reverse complement strand
GAGCCCTTCTGCTAGCCTTGAGGCCTGCCGCCGGATTTTTTTGAGCAAGGCGTCGGATGAATGGCGCCGGATTTTTTACGGTCACGATTGCTGCTGCACCATAGTTCGCAGTCTTAGTGAGGCTGTTAGCGATCCCGATTTTGCTTCCCGAGGTCTTTTCGCCCACACTCTTACCAATGAAGCTGGCGAAGAACTTCCTGCGTGTCCTGTTTCAGTATCGCCGTCCTTCCGCGGCCCTTCGGATGATCCGCGTCACGCCCCGGCGCTTGGTGCGAATAACGATGAGTATCTGGGCTAGTGTATTTTGTGAAAAGTGGGAACCGGTTTTCAGATAAAAATACGCGCCTGAACAAAGAGATAGAGCATTTGAAGTGATACCAAAGACCATTAATATTGACCCATTTGACCGGAAGCGAAGTTTTCAGACCTCCCTGACACTACCATCGTGAAGGTGAAGAACACCGGAGGCACAAGCCCGTACAAAGCGTTTATTGTGGGATGCAAACAGCACCACCCGCTTGCCCCGACTGTCAATCAAGTACTGCTGGAGAAAATCCTGCGAATCTGCATCCAGCGTATTGGTCGGCTCATCCATCACCAAAACCTGTGGCTGAGCACTTAATGCCGCCACCAGCATGAACTTGTGCTGAGTGCCAAGAGACATTCGATCAAAACGCTTCTTGAGGTGTTTGGTGAGCCGAAACGCCTCCACAAAGGATGTCAACTGATCGCCGGGCTGCACGCCTCTGACACCAGCCACAAAACGTAGAAATTCACACCCGCGAATAAACGGGTAAACGACCAATTCCGCCGGAACGTAGGCCAATAAACTCTTGGCCTGTAGAGGTTGTTTATGCAGATCGATACCGCAAATTTCCACCCTACCCTGATCGGCAGGATCAGAACCTACCAATGTCCTCAATAAAGTGGTCTTGCCGACGCCATTTTCCCCAGTCAATGCCATTACCTTTGCATCGATCACGAAACTGGCGTCATCCAGCACAGAGTGTCCACCAATTCTCTTCGACAAGGCAAAAGCCTCCAGACGTGGCGAGACGTTAATTTGCTGACTCACAGGAACACCACTCCAAACAGATAGATAAACAAACCGGTCGCCAAACTCGATAATAGAACACCCTGCTGCCTCAGCCACTCGATCACCACCCGGAAGACCAGCAACAAACCCCAGACAACGGCCAATGTAAGTATTAAGGGGCCGATCGCCGTTTCTGCGTAGATAAAAAGCATCAGTTGTGTAGGCACAAGTACGACTGAAGTCAAAATCCCGAGCAAGACCCAATCACGTATCAACCAGTAATGAGACGGCATCGGCAACGCGCGTAGATAAACGCCAGAGAGCGTATGACAGGCATGCAGGGTGTAGAACAGTTTGCTCATGAACAGGGAGGCAAAACATGCCGTAACAATGACGATATTCACGGCCATCTCGACCTTTTGTCCGAGAAACACCAGTGCCAGAGCGAAACCCATCACCAGGAGGCCGAACAGCAAGGAGAGGATCGTACCCATTGGCTTTTCGGCCAGGACCCGCAGCTGTACCATCAGCCAACCGGGCAAGTGGGTGCTGAAAATGGTGGCCAGCATATCTGGCTCAACCCAACTCGGTAGGGACAGTTTCATCGGTTTCCCGTAGTCCGACGCAATCGGCCTAATTAACAGGCCGATGCAAATTGCCGCCGCCAGGCTCGATACGATGAGATAGGCTGTCCCCGTGAGGACTCTATCCAACAAAGTCATGCAGGACAGAGCAAGCAACACCAGGACGAGCGCAACGCCATTCCATCTGAGCCAATACATTTGCGCCAACATGATCGCCAAGACAGTAAACAAGATATTCAGATAGCCGGCAATCTGTTCGCCGGACATCGGCTGGTGCGCGCCTCGACCATCCTGCATGACACCGTGGCCTCCTATAAGGAAACCAAACGGTTGCGGGAGGCCGATGACGCTGTCTTGTCCTATGGCAGACGCGGTACAACAACGGCTCATGTGCTCGCCGCTGCTATCTGCGATCTGGAAGGCGGTGAGGGCTGTTTTTTGTTCCCGACCGGCGTTGCCGCTGTGGTCGGTGCGATCGCTCCTTTTGTTGGGGCCGGAGATCACTTGTTAGTCATTGATACGATCTTCGGGGTTACGCGCAATATCTCCTGGCAGGCACTGACAGATTGTTACCAG
>PIVW01000774.1 GCA_003353825.1 Chloroflexota bacterium | reverse complement strand
CTTCAATGCTGATCTCGCCAACTTGACCGCGCGTGACTATGGTGAAGATCCCCGCAGGTCCAGCAAAAACAAGATCGGCCGGCTCGGACCAGGCATATAGGTGATTACGATCGTCAAATCCCTTCAGTGCAGCCGCCACGACTTCATCGGGGCGAGGCGACTGCTGGAAGCGGCGCATGTTGGCATTGCCTACCTGGCCGAGCAAGAATCCTCCCAGCAGACAAATCATGGAGACGTAAAGCCAACCACCGTTCATCAGCCACTGCACAATTGCGTTATCGGCGAGCGGATTCTCGTTGGCGCCCCAGCCGGCAATGACACCCGGTGCAAACGAAGCCGCCATGCCGACAGCGAGAATGGCCAGACCGGCCAAGCTGGTACGCCGGCCCAACTTGGCGCGTTTTTCGATGTGTTTAGCGTTGGTATAAATCCGCATAATGCTGATTATCCGTTGTTTTCAGTTTGTTTGAGGAGTTGTTTATCGAACTTCTGGTCTCAAGCGCAAAGCTTTTAGGCACGAAGCTAGAAGTGAATTCAGGTTATTGGATTCGTGCAACTGGTGACATGCTTAACAAGGTCTGTTGGTTCTGGCTCGGCCAGGTTAGCAGAACACCATTATGCCACCAAGACGCACTCATGTCCCAACCGGTTCGCCCATATATTTAGCCACGACAAGGCATGCGTTTTGACCGCCTAAACCAAATGAATTGGAGAGGGCGATATTGACTTGTTGTGATCGCGCTACATTGGGCACATAGTCGAGATCACACTCAGGGTCAGGGTTTTCATAATTGATGGTGGGGTGAAGGATATCTTCTTTAACACTCATGACCGTGGCCACAGCCTCAATAGCACCGGCGCCACCGAAGGCATGTCCAACCATCGATTTGGTGGAGTTGATGGCCAACTCGTAGGCATGTCTGCCAAAGACCTGCTTAATGGCACTGGTCTCAGATTTATCGTTCAAAAGTGTGCTGGTGCCATGTGTATTGATGTAGTCTACCTCTTCAGGTTCAATGCCGGCGTCTTGCAGGGCCCAACGCATGGCCCGTTGTTTGCCCAATCCGGTAGGTTCTGGCGCGGCAACATGGTAAGCGTCAGCCGATGCCGAATGGCCGAGCACCTCGGCATATATCTTGGCGCCCCGCTCCAAGGCGCTTTCCAGGGTTTCAAGAACGAGTACTGCCGCGCCCTCTCCGATGATAAACCCATCGCGTGTGGCGTCAAAGGGACGGCTGGCTTTATGGGGTGGATCATTACGAGTACTGATCGCTTTCATGGCAGTGAAGCCGGCAAAGAACATATCGCCGATCAGGGCTTCGACACCCCCGACGATGACCTGATCTGATACGCCTCGCCGGATCAACTCAACCCCTTCACCAATCGATTGTGTGCCAGCAGCACAGGCGGTAACGACCGTATTAAGTGGTCCCAAAGAGCCAAATGCCTGGCTAATGTGAAAAGCAGGCATGTTGGGCAATCCACCGACCGCAGTCATCGGCCTTACGCGAAAGTATCCTCGTTTACAGGCGTCGATCAAACTATCCGAATAGACGTCGAAGCCCCCAAGGCCCGTACCAATTACCACGCCGGTACGATCACCCAGCGTACCGTCTGTGGGCAGACCAGCATCTTCGATGGCCTGTGTGGCTGCACCAACCGCCATTTGCGAACAGCGCGCCATGCGCCGGGCCTCTTTGTGCGAGATGTATTTTCGTGGCTCCCAGTCCTTGACCTCGGCCGCAATCTGGGTTGGATAATCGCTGGCATCGAACAGAGAGACCCAATTGATACCCGACTGGCCGGCGACCAGATTTTGCCAGGTTTCGGCTACATTGTGGCCTACTGCTGTAATGGCCCCCATGCCGGTTACCACCACCCGACGCCGCAGAGATGCTTGCACCGAGTTAGCGGCGATCAGCATTCGTTCTAAAGCATCGGATGAAAGGTCAGGGATATTTTCCAGCATTGCGGCGGTGGCAGTGCCATTGATGGCATCCCCGTTCTGGATAACTTGTAGTGTTTCCAATAGCAGCTCGCGGGTAGATGCAGGTAACTGGCGTAGCCTTTTGCTCAGTAACTCCAATCTTGTGCGAGATGTTTTGTCTAGAGTCATACTTTTATTCCTCTTGCGAATTTATGTTCGTTTAACAGTGGTTGCAACTTCAGCGCGCACTTTATAATTTGTTGGAAAATGG
>PIVW01000225.1 GCA_003353825.1 Chloroflexota bacterium | reverse complement strand
GCCGATTTTATCTTTGACGGCGCTGCCTTGCCCAACCAATTCGCGGATCACGGTGTCTGTTGCTGGAGCACCGAGCTCCCGTTTGGTGACATTGCCGGTGATATAAACCAGGGAAGCCGTAATATTCTTCAAATCATAAACCACCACCTCGCAGTTATCACCAAAGGTTGCGGTGATGGTGTCTGCCATCTGCTCAAGAACACTGAATATATGGTCTCGCGCCTCCATTATTGGTTCAGCTCCTTTTCCGTTTGCAGACAATTTTCCGTGGCAGTGATGACACTCTGATAACCGGTACAGCGGCAGATGTTTCCAGCGTGGGCCTTTCGAATCTGTTCACGGCTGACTGATTGCCCTCTGTTCGTTTCGACAAATGAAGTGGTTGCCATGATCAAACCCGGCGTGCAGAATCCGCATTGTACGGCTCCGGCTTCAACATATTCCGTTTGAACCGCAGAGAGAACGCCATCTCTACTCTCGCCTTCCAGAGTGCGGATAGATTTCCCATCTGCCCAGACAGCCAGGTAGATACATGAATCGATCAGGACGTCGTCGACTATGATTGTACAGCTGCCGCATTCACCTACACCGCAGCCCTCTTTAGTACTGGTGATCCCTATCCATTCCCTGAGAACTTCCAACAAGGAGGAACGAACATCCACATCCAATATTTTTATGCGACCGTTGACGGTCAGATTGATGGTTTGATTCATTGTATTTTTCCTCCTGCTTTTTCTACAACGCTGCGCACGACTTGCTGTGACAGCTCTTTGATAATATGGATTCGAAATTCCCGTGATGCTCGCCAGGATGTACGGGGATTGACGTCCTGCTCCACCGTCTCGGCGATTTTCTGGAGTAGCTGTTCAGTTAAGGTTTCACCACGAGCGATGGCTTCGGTTTTATGACATCGAATAGGAGTGGGTGCGGCAACACCATAAGCCAACCTCAGATCCTCCAAGATATTGCCTTGAATCCGACAGGTGGCTGCGCAGCCGATGGTGGCAATATCCATTGCTTCCCGCATCGCATATTTATGGTAATCACCGGCATAATTATCATAGTTTTCCCTGGATATCAGAAAGGCAATCAGGATTTCATTTTGCTCCAGTGCGACCTGTCCTGGTCCGAGATAAAAATCAGGCATGGTCGATTCACGCCTGCCTTCAGGTCCCTGGATGATCAGTTTTGCGTCGGAGGCAAACAGTGGAGCAGCACTGTCGGCACTGGTCACGCCATTGCAAATGTTGCCGCCAATCGTAGCGACATTTCTGACCTGGGGGCCCCCAACTGATTGGGCAGCGATACGCAGATGCGGCAGGTGTTTCTTGATGATGTCTGAGTCGATGGCAGCGGAATAGCTGATTCCGGATCCAATCAGCAGGGATCCGTCAGTGGTTAACTCACAGCACTTGAGTTCGTCCAGATCATGAATATCCACCAGGTGTCCAAACCCTTTCTTTCCGTCTCGCAATCGGATTAACAGATCCGTGCCGCCGGCGATGGGTTTCGCTTCCGGGTTGGCTGATAAGAGGCGGATGGCATCCTGTACCGACTCCGCTTTTTCGTAGCTTTCTAAGGGAAACATGGGGTCAATTTCTCCGCTTTGGGGATCGTACAAAAATTACCAGGTGTTTCGCGAGAAACACGTCGCTGGAAAAGGAAACACGTTGTTGTCACATAATCTATTCGCATAGGGATCGTTAAATGATTACTTCCCTTAATCTGTGTGCAAAAGTCCCAAAAGCCGGACATTTTACAAACAGAATGTGAAGTAATCATTTAGCCGATCCAGAGTTAAATCAGGCCGGCCTTTTTAAAATGGTGAAACAAAATCTCTGGTGTCATTGGGAGTTTATTGACTGCTACACCGGTGGCATCCAAAACTGCGTTCCGGATTGCTGGTGGCGGTGTGATGACGGGAGGTTCCCCCAGGGACTTGTTTCCATATTTGGCAGTGGGTTCGACTGTTTCTATGAAAGCGCTGTCGAGATCCGGCAGATCGATCATCGTTGGGACCTTGTAATCGAGCATGTTATTGTTAAACACCTTGCCGCTGACCGGATCGATCAATACCTGCTCTGTGAGAGCGGCTCCAATTGCCATGGCGATGCCTCCTTCAACCTGGCCTCTGGCTGCTGAAGGGTTCAGGATTACGCCAGAGTCATGAACATTATATATTTCATTGATGTTTATCCGACAGAGCGGAATATTGACTGTAATGTCCACAAAAGTGCAGCCAAAGCTTGCCGGATTGGCTCGTGTCTTCAGGGAAACATCCGCGGTCAATTGTCCGCCCCTATCTACATGGTAATAGGCATCGAGAGCTAGATCGTTCAAAGACAGGATTTTTTTATCAGGTTGGTCCAGCAGAACAATATTCGGGCCATTGATGTCAAGGCTGGCAAGAGGACGCTCCGTCATTTCGGCTGCATACATCAGGATTTTCTCTCTGAGTTCTGATGCCGCCTGAAAAACAGCGTTTCCAACCACATAAGCCTGGCGTGAGGCGTAAGCTCCGGTATCAAACGGGCTCACATCAGTATCCTGGGTCGAGACGATATGAACAGTGTCTGGTGACAGCCCCATTGTCTGGGCAACCATTTGGGCAACTATCGTATCTGAACCCTGACCAATCTCTGTCGCGCCAGTCTGGACATGAACCGATCCATCCTGATTCAAGATGATCCGGGCTCCGGCCACTTCGACATTCATTGGATAGGTACCGGTGCCATAGCTGAAACAAGCCACGCCCAAGCCCTTCCGTATTTTGCCATCCTGGGATTTCCGATCCGCCTTTTTTTGGTTCCATTGGATCATCTCCCGTCCCTTTTCCAGACACTCGATGATGCCGCAGCTCCGGATAGGCATATTGTTCATCGGGTTCAGATCATCCTGGCGAGCCACATTTTTAAGTCTGAATTCAACGGAATCCAAGCCGATTTTTCTGGCAGTATCTTCCATCGCGCATTCCACTGCAAAAACAACCTGTGGGGATCCGTAAGCCCGCATGGCGCCGGCTATGGGAATATTGGCATAGATGGTTCTGGCATGGTAACCAATAACGGCCCGGGGATAGATCAAAGTGTTTTTACTACCCGATGCCGCTGCAATGGAATGGCCATGGGATGCATAGGCGCCTGTCAGGAACAAGCTGTCCATGTCCCGCGCCACCAATGTACCGTCCGCTGTGGTTCCCAATCTGACAGTGGCGATCATGGGATGCCTGTTTCGGGTATTGAGCATGCACTCTTCCCGGGTCATACTGATTCTCACGGGGCGCCCATCCAGTTTCAGTGTCAGAAATGCCACCATCGGCTCCAGGACCACATCCTGTTTAGCACCGAATCCGCCGCCAATATAGGGTTTAATCACGCGAACACGACCCCAGGGAATGTCCAGCGCTTCACCGACGATGCGCCGGGCAATGTGAGGTATCTGGGTCGACGAAACAATCACAATGTGCTCCAGATCGTTCAAATAGGCATAGGCGGTGTGGTTTTCAATATGGAGATGCTGGACCATTTGGGTCTCATACTGCCCCTCGTGGATTGTGTCCGCTTTGGAAAATGCCTCTTCCAGGTCGCCACCGCACTCGAACCGATGTTCCCCCATAGTGTTGGAACTGCCGGTATGGATTTCACGGGCATCTGCAGCTAGAATCTGTTCCGGTGTAATCAGTGGCGGATATTCTTCATACTCAATTTCGATCAGCTTCAGCGCTTTGTCGGCGGTGAGGACATCCTCCGCCACAACAATGGCAATCTCATCACCCATATAGCGGACATGGCGGTCAAGCATCAGCAGGTCAGCCACATCAGCCCGGCTACGATCCAGTGAGTAAGGATGGCCGGCAGAGGCATATTTGATCTGGGGGACATCCTCGTAAGTGAAAATTGCCTCAACTCCCCTCAATGCCACTGCTTTTTCCACATCAATGGATACCACTTTCCCATGAGCAATCGTGCTCCTGAAATACTTGGCTACCAGCATGTCCGGTCTGTAAAAATCGTCAGTGTATCGTGCACGTCCAGTGACTTTAGCCACGGCATCAACGCGATTGATGGATTTGCCGATTGTCATTTTGGTCCTTTGCTGTTTTTATTGGAATAAAACTGTGTAATCCTGTTCCCAGAATTACTTAAAATCGAGCCTCCGACTGAAACAGATTCATATCAAACACGGGTACATTCACTAAACGCAACAATTTTACATATTATATTTAGAGAGGATCGCTTCCAGAACCGCGCCTCCCAAGGTTCGGGCCTTATCTGAAACGGTGTTGCAATAGCTGACGATGCCCCGCGGATCGATATCCCCGATCTTCAGACCCTGTCGAACCTTCGAGTCGGGCCTGATCAAGCCTCGTAAGACCCCGTCTATCTTTGCAGTGACCGTCTCTGTCCCCACCATACCAATAACATCCCCAGCCTTTACCGATTCCCCGATAAACCGTTCTGAGATAAACTGACCCTCACAGGGTGCCCTCAACACCCTGGCTACCGTAAAACCGGCAATATCGCCGGGTACGCCGGTGTTTGTCTCCGCTTCTCCGGTTTTTATCACCCTGCCCAGATCGTGCCCACGGTTTGTTTCAATAACTAGATGGACATCCTTTCCGGCATTGAATCCGGGTCCCAGGCCGATTACCAGTGGTGCTTCATTTTTGCGAGTGCCCAGATTTTTCTTGGCCAGAATTGCATCGATCACCAGATCGAACTGAATCTCTTCACCGATTTCCCATTCCGGGTCTACGATGACACTTATTTCGCCCTTTTGCCAGGCGGTGGTAATTTCCGTCTTGTTTTCTGTGCGGGTAGCTGTGATACCTTCAACTGTGATTTGTTGCTCATGCACAGCACAGCAAAATGCAACCTTCCGTCTGACAGCTAGAGGATTACATGTTTCCGCCATAACAATCTGCCGCAGATTAGCGCGGTACAGGCGGCAGGCAATCCCGGATGCCATTTCACCGGCTCCCTTGATGAGGATTTTCAGCTGATGCAGGGGTTTGCTTGTCATAAAATCGTTCAGTCTCCGATACTTACTCAAATAAATAATATCCTTTAAGAGATTTCAGCAGGATGGCCATTTCTGCAGCCTGGCCTAAATCAATCTGCTGCAAATCATCTGTATGTGGCTGGACCTGTTCGACAGCCAGATTTTCAGGGTCCATCGTGACACGGGCTTCAGTCGTGGTGTATTTCAGCTTTCCCTGATCCAGCATCAATACTGCGGGGATACCATTGCTTCGAGCGATCAGCACGTCTCCTTTCAGGAAATAGGCATTCTCCTCTTTCTCAAATGCATCACGAGAGATGCAGAATCGTGGTTTTGTTTTATATGGAGCGCCGCTTGTCGGGCAGAATGTGGTGCAGTTTCCACATTCATTGCAGTAATCTCCAATATTCAGAATTTGCATCGATTCTTCAATATTGAGCTCGCCGGTTGTTTTGACTTCAAAACTTCCGTCTCTAAAGTTGATGACCTGCAGCGGTACTGTCATTTCCTGTGTCGGATAAACGACATTTGCCAGATTGGGGCAGACAGTTGTGCAAACGGCACAGAACAGGTCACAGGAGAGACAACGGTTCGCTTCGGCACGGGCTGCTGCTGCCTGCAGGGTTGTCGTTGTCAGCTCGAAACCGGTCACCGAACTGTTCTGCAAGTCTTGTTCAGGTAATCCAAACTCCCGCTGTGCCAATCTTTTTCGATAGGCCGCGAATCCTTCAGACAATCTGTTGCGCG
The DNA here is from genome assembly GCA_003353825.1 of Chloroflexota bacterium. Next base: position 3,281 of record PIVW01000225.1, on the reverse strand, counting down.
CAGAGTCTGCTTTTCTGGTGCCTGTTGTATATTCTACAATTTTTTGGGCGCTGAGTCTACCGTCACCAATGGCTTCAATGAGTGTGGATGCACCTCGAATAGCATCACCGCCGGCATAAACGTTTTCCAATTGTGTTTTGTATGTCAGCGGATCTATCTTTAACTTGTTGTCCGGGATAAAATCAAGCTCAACCTCCTGTCCAATCGCTGGAATAAGGGTGTCTGCAGAGTAACGGACCATTTCCCCTTCAATTTTGACTGGTCGTCGTCGTCCGCTGCTGTCTGGTTCACCCAGTTGCATGCGGGCACATTCTATCGCCACGACTTTGCCAGATTCCACAACAATTTTTTCGGGTCCGACCAGCTCAACGATGTGAATCCCTTCTGCTTCAGCAGCAACGATCTCTTCTACTTCTGCCGGCATCTCTTTGCGAGTGCGGCGGTAGAGGATCGAAACGTCTCCGTTTTCGCCAACCAAACGTCTGGCAGTCCTGGCAGTGTCCATGGCCGCATTGCCAGCACCAATCACGATTACTTTATCTCCCAGGGCAGGCGCTTTTCCCTGTCGAACCCGGCTCAGGAAAGAGAGCTGGTCATAAACTCCCGCGGCATCTTCGTCTGGAATTCCAAGCTGTATGGGTTTTTGTGCTCCTGCAGCAATATAGACAGCATCGAATGTCCGGCACATTTCGAGAAACTTATGCTGGTTGATTTTTGAGCCTGTATGCAGCCTTATTCCCAAGGTAAGTATCTTATTAATGTCATGTTGCAGGCTCTCTTCATCCAACCTGAATTCAGGAATTCCATCAGCGACCAGACCGCCAGCAAAAGATCTGGCTTCAAAGACATCCACGGAGAAACCTTCTAATGCCAGGAAATAAGCGCATGATAAACCGGATGGGCCACCTCCGATAATGGCCACCTTCACATCCGATAGTTCGGGAGAATCAACATCCAGGGGTTGCCGGTTCTGATCGGCAACGTAACGTTTGATTTCCCGAATTGCAAGTGGCTGATCCAGGTTGATGCGCGTGCACTTATTGCGGCAGGGAGTGTGACACACCCTTCCCTGAACATTGGGAAAAGGGTTGGTATCCATAATCACCTTATAAGCCTCCAGGTCGTTCCCGGCGGCTGTGTGCCGCATATATGACGGAATATCCTGGCCAGTGGGACATGTTGGAATACAGGGGGCGCCTGTGCAGTCAAAAACGGTCAGTTCCCGTCCTGTTTTGATGCTGTCAAAAGGGAAATTCTGGCTCTCGTAGGTTTTTTGATCAAGCACATCCTCAGCATACCGGACCAGGTTTGTCAGGACAGCGTTTTTCAGATCTTGATGATTTCCGGCAGTTGCCTGAATAAAGTCTTCGATGGATTCGCTGCTTGTCTCTTTGAAGCCAAAACGAACCTTCTCAATATATTGATACAGGCGACCATAACCACCGGGCTTGAGAAGATCACTGCAGACGGTGATTGGTGTGAGGCCGCCTGCAAGTGCCTCCATCACATTCTGAAAATCAATGCCGGCAGAGAATGAGATGTCCAGCTCTCCGTTGAACTCCTGCTGCAGGCGGGCGGCGAGGTTCACACTGAGTGGATGAAGTGCCCGACCGCTCATGTAGAGCATTTTTTCGTTTTCCGGCAGATTGTGGTGACTATTTTCTGTTTCCAGCGTGTTGGTCAGTTTAAGATTGAATTCCACACCGGCTTTTGCTGCAGACTGTTGCAGATTCCTGATTAGCTGTAACCCCACATCAAATTTCAGGTCGTGGTCAAATGCCTCGTCCGGTACAATAATATCATATCCCAGGCGTTGATTGAGGATATCCCTAAGTCTGTCTTTCCCCAACAGTGTGGGATTAAGCTTGATGGTCGTGTGAAGCTTCCGCTCTTCAATGAAATAACGTCCGATTTTCTCGATCTCTTCAGGTGGACAGCCGTGCATGGTGCTGATGGTGATGTTATCAGAAATGCGGTTGCTGATCTCAAGTGTCTCGATTTCCGGATAGACAGGGATCAGGCACTGAATCTTTTCGGCTAATTCTACGCTGCAGTTTTCCATCTGATCGAGAAAACGTTGAATCGGTGGGCTGATAACTCCTTCCAGGTTGTAACCAACGCTCATATTGAAGATAAAACCCCTGCTTTGACCACTGTTCCCGAAAAATTTATGATTCAGCAGATGCAGGATGATCCAGGCGTTTAAATACTCATGAAAGGAGTCCTCCAGCTTTAGTTCCTGAGACCACTCACAGTTATAACCCTCATCCCGCATATCGATGCAGGGCTTGGTCACCTCCAGTTCGTCCAGCACCTGGACTGTTTTGAGTTCCATGTACCGAGCCCCTGTCAGCCAGGCGGCGATGATATTTTGCGACAGCTGGGAGTGAGGACCTGCGGCAACACCGATTGGGGTTTCCAGAACTTGTCCATATCGCTTTAGTCTGAATGGATCGGATGCTGCCGGTTGGAAAAAAAGGTCCTGGTGAATTCCGAAAATGGATCCACCCTTTTCTTCAACCAGAATCCAGCGGGCCAAGGTTTCAAGATCACAACCAGTGAGTTTGTCACTCATGTTTTAAGCTCCCGTGCGCGATCGTTCTTTTTCAATGAGAGTCATCAACTGTTCAGAGGGGTTTTTAAATCGGCTTAAAAAGATCATGGCTGCAATCACATATGGCTTATAACTGGCCTGTACGTATTGAGGAACCCGATAGCGGTCAAAAACAGACCCGGCCACTTCACCCTGTTTGCAACTGACGCCTGTGATGTCAGCGGGCAGGCAGTGCATGTAAAGCGCTTTCCCCTCTTTGGTCTTTTTCATCAGCTCTTCGGTACACTCCCACTTAACAAACTTTTTATTATTCTTCAAGCAGCTGACTTCCAAATCTTTCAGTCCTTTCTGATCGCCCGTTTTTAACAGCTCTGTTCGCTGTTCCATGACTTTATACGGAGCCCAGCTTTTCGGATAAACAATATCGGCATCTTTGAAGGCCTCTGCCATCGAGTTGACTCTGTTGAAACTGCCACCGGATGCGCGACAGTTTTTGAGCGCGACCTCTTCTACCTCTTCCATAACATTATACCCTTTTGGATAGGCGAAGGAAACATCCATCCCGAAACGCGTCATCAGACCGATAATCCCCTGGGGGACTGAGAGGGGTTTTCCATAAGAAGGAGAGTAGGCCCAGGTCATGGCAATTTTCTTTCCCTTGAGATTCTCAATCCCGCCAAAGGTGTTGATCAAGTGCAGTGCATCGCTCATCGTCTGTGTGGGATGA